>NZ_JFAN01000016.1:0-81201 GCF_006408855.1 Bifidobacterium sp. UTBIF-68
CGATTTTCTGAGGGATTGATGCGGTCCGCCTCGCTAGTGGTTTGTCTTTCACGCATCATCCCTGAATGAAGTGGTCGATCTGGTCCTGCTTGCCCATGATGATGAGTTCGTCATTGCGGTGCATGACCAATTCCCGTGAGCCGTATTGGAACTCCTTGCCGGGGGCCTTGATGCCCACCACGGTCACACCGTATTTGTCATGCACCTGCACTTCCTCGATGGAGCGTCCGACCGCATAGAGCGGCGTGTGGATCTTCACGACCGTGTACGGGCCATCGATCTCGATGTAATCCAGGTAATTGCCGGCCACCAGATGTCCTACACGTTTGCCGGCGTCGGTCTCCGCGTTGATGATGTGCCGTGCGCCGATGCGCTGCAGGATGCGGGCGTGCTCCTGGGACACGGATTTCGCCCATAGGTCGGAGATGCCCGCGTCGAGCAGGTTGCCGGTGATGATCACGGACGCTTCGATGCTGTCGCCTATGGCCACGACAGCGGTGTCGAATTGTGCCGCGTCGATTTGCTCGATGGCCATCACATCAGTCATATCGGCCTGGATGGTGGGAAGATGGGCGGACCAGCGCGCCACGATCTCGGGGTTCTTGTCCACCGCCAGCACATCCTGTCCCATGGCATCCAGCGTGGATGCCACAGCCCCGCCGAATCGTCCGAGACCGATGACCAGTACGCTTTTGCCGCTGTTCGATTTTGATGCCATGATGACCCTTTCCTGAAATGTCAATGGTAGTTGGATTGGACGTATGCATGTGGATTGGATGTGTCAGCCGACGATGATGTTCTCCTGCGGATATCGGATGGGCTCCGGCGCCATCGGCCTGCTGATGGAATAGGCGATGGTCAACGGGCCGAGCCGTCCGACGATCATCTCAGCCGAGAGTATGAACAGGCTCGCCGGATTGCCGGCGTTCGCCACGCCGACCGAATACCCGCCCAGCGAGAATGCCGAGGACGCTTCGAATATGGCGTCCACGAAATCGCAGCCGGTGACGAACATCAGTGCCACGGCGCCGATCAATGCCAGAGCGGAGCACGCCGTGGTCACCGATACGGCTGTCATCTGGATGCGTCGGGGGATGCGACGGCGGAACACGGTCACATCCCTATGGCCGGTGAACGACGCCGCGCAGATCAGCATGATCACCGCGAACGTGGTCACGCGTATGCCTCCTGCGGTGGAGGATGAGCCGGCGCCGATGAACATGAGCAGGCTCATGAACACCTTGGTCTCGTTGCTGACATCCGGCACCCAGGAGATGTCGAAGCCGGCCGAGCGGGGCATGACGGCGGCGGACAGGGCCCGGCGTAGCTTCATGCTTGCATCGTCGGCGGGAAACAGTGTGGCGTTGTCCCATTCGACCGCCAGAAACCAGATCAGGGAGGCCACGACCAGTATCGCAGTGGTGGCCAGAGTGAGTTTGGTGTGCAACGTCCAACGTCTCGGACTGATGCGCCGGTATGCGCATTGCACGACATTCAGCACCACGGGGAAGCCGAGGGTGCCGACGAATGCGCTGAGCAGAATGGGCAGTCCCACGCCCCAACGGTTGATATGCAGTCCGGTGGCGTCCGGCGTGAATCCGGTGTTGTTATACGCGGACACCGCGTAGAACAGGGCCTGCCAGAGAGTACGGCCGACCTGTCCATGGTTGATGCGGAACAATTCGGGCAAGAGGAGCGCGAAGGTGAGCACCTCCGCGATGACGAACGTGCCGATGGCCACGGACAGCACGCCTTTGATTTCCGAGAGCTTGGTGGTGCCCAGTTCGCTGGCGGTGAGGATGCGTTGGGAGACCTTGAGTCTGCGGGATGCGCCGAGCGCCACCATGGATGCGAAGGTCATCACGCCGAGGCCGCCGAACTGAATGGACAACAGGATGACCACCTGCCCGAACATGGACCAGTATTCGCCGGTGTTCACCACCGGAATGCCGCAGGTGGACAACGCGGAGACGGCGGTGAAGAACGCTACGGGGAAGTTGGTGAACACCCAGCTCCGGGTGGAGATCGGCAGCAGCAACAAGCCGGTGACCACCACGATAAGCACGAGGAAATACAGTATGGACAGCCGTCCGGGATGATTCAGCAACCGATCGGTCAGACTGATGCGGCGGATACGGCGTGCCTTGCGCATGCCCTCCTTGTCCCTGTCGTTCACGCCGGTCGAATAGTTGGCGAACCACCAGGACAGGCCTTGCGAGGATTTCCGGTTGAGGGAGGATTCATCGAAGTCGTTGGACATGGTTCCCGTGCTTCCTCAAACTGCTCGTCGTCACTGGTTCATCCGCCGCGGCTGGAAGGCGAATCAGGGCCATTGTAGGACGTTTTGCCGGGATATGCGATTCCCAATGGCGTGCATGGCGGTTAGGATGGTCAATGGTGCAGTGCGAATGTGATGCATCAGCCGGCGAACAGGAGGATGGCATGGCCAAGCGCAATGCGGTTGTGGTGACGCATACCAGGCTCAGGCAGTCCGGGACCGTGGTGTCCGAAGCGGTCAGCCAGCTTCGTGTGGCAGGGTTTGCGGTCTCCATCATCGACAACACGGAAGCACCGGATTTCGGCGTGCAGCCGCCGTGCGTGCCGGATGATACGGAGATAGTGGTGGTTCTGGGAGGCGACGGCACCATTCTGAGGGCCGCGGAACTGGTGCATTGCACGCAGGTGCCTATTCTCGGCGTGAACATGGGGCATGTGGGATTCCTCGCCGAATTCGAGAGCTTCCAGATCGATGAGGCGATTCGCAGGGTCGCCGAGCATGATTACTCCATTGACGAACGCATGATCGCCCATGTCGATGTCTGGCTGCCTGGCGCCAGCGCCCCGCTCGAGGATTGGGCGCTGAACGACATCACCCTTGAGCGGGCTGATCGCGGCAAGATGGTGGAATTGTCCATTCAGGTGGATGACGTCGAGATGAACTCGTTCGGGGCCGATGGGGTGATTGTATCTACGCCCACCGGTTCCACGGCGTATGCGTTTTCGGCGGGAGGACCGGTCATATGGCCGAACGTCAAGGCATTGCAGCTGATTCCATTGGCTGCCCATGCCCTGTTCGCCCGCCCGCTGATCATCGGTGCCGGTTCCACATTCACCATTGATATTCTGGGTGAATCGATGTCCGAAGGCTGGATTTGCTGCGATGGCCGCCGGCAGCGCGCCCTGCCGCAGGGGACCCGTGTGATTGTCCGCGAATCGCGTGACACGCTACGTCTGGCACGGCTGTCGGGTGTGCCGTTCACCAACCGTCTGGTCTCCAAATTCGATCTTCCGGTAGTCGGGTGGCGCGAGCATGCACGTGCGGAAGCCACAGGCCAGGTCACGGAGCATCACTCCGGTACCGCCGCATCCGGTACCGCCGCATCGTCAGCTGAGAACATGCGACCCGGCGAGGTGGCCCGCTGATGCTGGAGGAACTCGATATCCGTAATCTTGGCCCCATCCACGAGGCCACCATCACGCCGGCGCCAGGTATGACCGCCATCACAGGCGAGACCGGTGCCGGCAAATCCATGCTGTTGTCCGCGTTGAGCCTCATTTCCGGAGGTCCGGCGGATGCCGGTCGCGTGACCACCGGCGCCGACGAGGCCTGGACGCAGGGCATCTTCGCCGTCGCCGATGATGCAGCCGCTGCGGGCGTGGCGCACGAGGCCGGTGTGGATGTGGAGGACGGGGAACTGTTCCTTGCCCGTACCGTCAAGGCGGCCGGCAGGTCGCGTGCGGTGCTCGGCGGCAAAAGCGTGCCCAAATCCGTGCTTGCGAATGTCGCATCCGCATTGGTCACCATTCATGGCCAGGCTGAGCAGCTCAACATCGCATCGGCGTCGCGGCAACGGGAATTCCTTGACCATGCATCGGACGATGGGAAGCAGTTGGAGGCCTACCATGCGGCATGGCGCGCATTGCGTGACATGGATGACCGGTTGGAGCGTCTGCGCTCCCAGGAATCCTCGGCGCGTCAGCGCGCCGACTATCTGCGTGAATCGGTGGGGCGCATCAACGAGGTCGACCCGCACCCAGGTGAGGACGAGGACCTCAAGGTCAAGCGCGACCGGATCGAGAACGCGGCGGATATCGCCGAAGGCGTATCCCATGCGCTCGCGGCGCTGGATGCGTCGCAATTGGAATTCGACGCCTCCACCGAGTCCACCGGCGCATCCGACCTGTTGTTGCAAGCCGCCCAGGCGCTGCGTGGCATCCATGCGGCCGGCGAATTCCAGGAGTTGGCCGACCGTCTCGAATCGTTGAATGCCGAGCTGCAGGATGTGGTGTTCGCCTTGTCCAAGCATCTTGATGAGGACTTCGGCGATGCGGATCTCGACGCATTGAACGCTCGCATCCATGAACTTTCGGAGCTGACGCGCAGATGGGGACCCACGTTGGCGGATGTCCTCGAATGGCGGGACAAGGCATCGTTCGAGATCGAGGATCTGGACGCCTCGCCGGAAAAGATTGCCGAACTCGAAGCCGAGCGGGACGGCCTGTATCGCAAGGCCGTGGCAGCGGCGGATGAGCTCAGCGAGGCGAGGTCCAAGGCTGCGGCGACACTCGCGGGCAAGGTCACCGCCGAGTTGGAGTCCCTGGCCATGCCCGGAGCGTCATTGGAGATCAGGGTGACTCGCCGAAGCGGCGAATCCGAAGGCGCGCTGGACGCCAATGGCGGCGATGACATTGCCTTCCTGTTCACTCCATATGAGGGGGCCGCTCAATTGCCGATGGGCAAAAGCGCCTCCGGCGGCGAACTGAGCCGCCTGATGCTCGCGTTGGAGCTGTCTGCCGCGGACATGCATGCCGGTGAATCGTCGCAGAACAAGCAGGATGCGGAATCCGGCATGACCTTCATCTTCGATGAGGTGGATGCCGGTGTGGGCGGCAAGGCGGCAGTCGAACTCGGCAGACGGTTGGCCCGTCTGGCATGTACGTCGCAGGTCATCGTCGTCACGCATCTGGCTCAAGTGGCTTCCTGGGCGGACAGTCAGTTTGTGGTGACGAAGATTCCGCCGGATGCCGATGACGATGCCGTGGGTGTGATTACGACAGTGCAGCAGGTGCAGGATGATGCCCGTATCCGGGAGGTGGCACGCATGCTGTCCGGCTCGGAATCCGAAGCGTCGCTCGACCATGCGCGCGAGCTGCTGGCCGATTCCCGCTTGAATGCCGGTGAGTGAGGAGCAAGATGGTAGTGAGTCCCGTCAAAGCCGCCATTTTCGATCTGGATGGCACGTTGCTTGATTCCATGGGCGTATGGAACCAGATCGACATCGATTTTTTGGGCAGGCGGGGCATCGCCGTGCCGGATGACTATATGTCCACAGTGGCGTCGATGCAGTTCAGGCAGATTGCCGAATACACCATCGACCGGTTCGCATTGCAGGAGACACCCGAACAGGTCATGGCCGAATGGGATGAGATGGCGCACGCCGCCTACGCCACCCAGGTCATGCCGAAAGCCGGGGCCATCGCTTATCTCAACGAGCTGAAACGATTCGGTGTGAAGCTCGGCGTGGCTACGACGCTATTGCCGAAACTGCGTGAAGCGGCACTCGCGCATCTCGGTATCGCTGAATGCTTCGATGCCGTCGTTTCGGTGGACGATGCAGGTGGAGTGGGCAAAAGCAAGCCGGACGTATACCTCTTGGCCGCCCGTCGTCTGGGTGCAGAACCCTCTGATTGCATAGTGTTCGAGGATCTTCTGGTCGGCATTCGTTCGGCCAAGTCGGCGGGCATGCATGTGTGGGCCATGTATGATGATTCGTCAAGCGCGGATTGGCCCGAAATCGAACGTATCGCCGACGGTGCCCTCCATGACTTCTATGAGGCCCCGCGCAACTGGTGATGCCGCTGCGTGGGGCCTCATAGAAGCATACGCAGCGGATGCGGAAGAGGATTCAGAAGACCGAGAGCAGGTCGGCGGGACGATTCGATGCGAACCGCTGCCGTTCCAACTCCTCGCCTTCCCGGCGCTCCACCTCTTCGGAGGATATGCGCTGCAGCAGCACCTCCACGGGTGCGCGGTAGGTCACTTCATCGAACGAATGTCCATCGCGTTCCACGGCGTCGCTGCGCCGGGAAACCTCCTTCAGGCCGAAGGATTCCGCCATATGGCGTGCACGCAGGTTGAACGACCATACGTTGACGGTGATCGTTGACGCGCGCAACTGCTCGGCCGCGAGTTTGATGCCGAGCTTCATCGCCTGATTGCCGAAGCCCAAACCCTGATAATACGGACCGATGAGCAGGGCCATCGTCGCGTCGCGTTCCGGATCGGTGCAGCCCCAGGCGGCGAGGTGGCCGATGGGCTGGCCGTGCGGATCGAGCACGGTGCGACCGAACTGATGGTCGTCGTCCGTATCGCTGGCATTGTGGAACAATGTGTCGATCTGACCGTTGGTCAATGTCTCCAAGGTGTTTCGGCATGCGTCAGCTATGGTGTCTGTATTCCACCAGATCTCGAAATACCGGTAGTCATCGGGTTCGGTGATGCGCAATGTAACGGCGTTGTCGGGCATGGCTGCTCCCTTCCAACCGCATTATAGGCATGGAGGATGTTACGGCTTATCGCAGTGGCGGGATTCGGCTGCATTGTTCGTCTGAAGTTCATCCAAGCCGCTTTGCCATGCGGCCACGCATGAGAAAACCGTTAGGGAAACACCGTCGCACACGGTGAAAACCGTATGTCTTCCGTAAGGGATGGGTGCGGCGTGAGGCCGGCTGATTACATTCTATTTCCGTATAGACTGGGGGGGGAAGGCGGCAACGATGGAGAACGCGATACTGGTCACGGAGATTCTGTTCGCGATTCTCATCTCCTCGTTCCTGAGCCGGTTCCTGCCGAAGATCTCCACGCCGCTCATCCAGATAGCCTTCGGCGTCGCATGGTATTTCACCCCTGGATTGCGCAACATCCAGTTCGAGCCGGACATGTTCATGCTGCTGTTCATCGTCCCGCTGTTCTACCTTGAGGCGCGCAACATCGACCGCAAGGCGCTGAGCAAGGACCTGAGCCTCTCGTTGTCTCTGGCGGTGGGCCTGGTCATGGTCACGATGGCGCTGAGCGGAGTGGCCCTGCATGAATTGTGGCCGGCCATTCCGATGATGGCGGCAGTGGCGATGGGAGCGATCATCAGCCCCACCGATGCGGTGTCCGTGGCGCAGCTGGGTGGCGTCGTCAAGCTGACGCCGAGACAGCAGTCGGTGCTGCAAAGCGAAAGCCTGCTCAATGATCCCGTCAGCCTGGTTGGTTTCCAGACCATGCTGGTGGCGCTCGCCACGGGTCATTTCTCGCCTGCGGGGTTTGGCTGGCAGGTGCTGATGAGCTTCGTGCTGGGCACCCTGATCGGTGCCGTGGTAGGTTGGCTGTTCGACCGTCTGGTCCTGTTCATGCGCAAGCATAACTTCGAGGACGTCACCACTCGCATGCTGATGGAATGCTTCCTGCCGTTCGGCGTATACCTGCTCTCCGAACATGTGGGTATCTCCGGCCTGCTGGCCGTGGTGGCATGTGGCGTGGTCATCACGTTCCCCCGAACCGGCGTGGGCGGGGATGTGGCGCGCGTCAATCTGGTCTCGAACTCCGTATGGCATTTCGTGGACTTCACGCTGAACGGCATGGTGTTCGTGCTGCTCGGCATCGAACTGCCGATTGCGATGCGTGCGATCTGGGATGATCCGCGCGTCGATCTGTGGGCGATGATCGGTCTGGTGCTGTTGCTGACGCTGCTGACGTTGGTACTCCGATTCATCTGGTGCGTGGGCACATTGCGTTGGGCCAAGGATCTGGCCACGGGCAAGCGCCGCAAGATGACGCGTGAACGCTGGCATTCGGCGGTGGTGATGACCTTCGGCGGGCCGAAAGGGGCGATCTCGCTGGCCATGGCGTTCTCGCTGCCGTATTCAATCGACAATGGCGCCTCGGTGCCGGTGCGCAACATCATATTGTTCATCGTCTCCGGCTATATCGTGCTGTCCATCGTGATTTCGAATGTCATGCTTCCGTTGCTGTCCCCGAAGCCTGCCGACACGTCGAAGGAGGAGTGGGCCAAGCGCGATATCGAGATGCTGCGCCGCACCATCGCCAAGATCGTGGACAACGAGACGCCCGAGACCCATGCCGCCGTGACGCGCGTGCTCAAAAGCTATAACGACCGCATCGAACGCGTGGAGGCGAACATGCCGTCCGCGTCTCCTCGCGAGGCCAACGAGCTGCGCATCCGCACGCTCAGGTGGGAGAGGGATTGGCTCACCAAGGCGATTGCCACCCGTGAGAACGTCGTCAATCCCGATCAGGAGACCATCACCCAGCTCACAGGTGCACGCTACCTGCTCGAACATGTCGAAAGCGTGTTGGAGCGATTGACTCCTGAGGGGGGTTCCGGGCATGGGCTCAGATTCAATATGGCCAAATTGCGCCGTCGTTTCATGCCTGTCATCCGGCGGTTCTGGGAAGGCATCGCACGCCGCACGCCGGGTCTGGAAGCCGAGCGCACACGTGCAATCCGGGCGGTGCAGGTGCCGCTGTACAACGACATCATGGAACGGCTGCAGGATCTCATCCTCGACCATGTCTACGATGCCGAGCTGGTGGCCGAGCTGCTCATCGAATACCGCAGGGCGCTGAACCAGATCCTCGACAACTCCATGTCCCCTCTGCATGCGGCTGACAGCTCGAAGGTCGAGGCAGTGCGCGCCAACGCGCTTCGTATGGAGTTGGACACCATACGAGAAATGCTCGAGGCCAAGGAGATCACCCGCGAGGATGCCCGCCTGATGCGCTCGAACGTGTACCTCATGCAGGCCGAATCGGTGGTCTAGTGATGTGCGTGCGCATCCGGGGTCTGGCCGGCGCCCGCAGTGGAGCCGGGCGCATGGTGATGTGTGATGACGGATGTGAGCGTGTCCGAGAACAGATGAGGGGGAGAGCCTGATTATGACAGGGGCTGACAGGAGCGATGCAACTGCGCGTGACGGCCATGGCGGTGAACATGAGCCTGCGATTGTCACGCGTCATCTGACCAAACGTTACGGCAAGGCGAGAGGCATCACTGATGTGGACCTCGTCGTGAAGCGGGGAGAGATCTTCGGCTTCGTCGGTCCCAACGGCGCTGGCAAATCCACGACCATCCGTTGTCTGCTGGGCCTGATCCGTCCGACAAGCGGCTCTGCATCAGTATTCGGACTCGACGGCATGCGCGACCGGGTGCGGATTCTCGAGAACGTGGGGTATCTGCCCAGCGAGGTGTTCTACTACGAGGGCATGCGCGCCCGCGACCTGCTCGCCTATGCTGCGAGTTTCTATCACAGGGACTGCTCCGCCCGCATCATGGAACTCGCGCAACGGCTTGACCTGAACCTCGACCAGAAGATTGAGGACATGTCGCTCGGCAACCGCAAAAAGGTCGGCATCGTGCAGGGGCTCCTGCATTCGCCGAAGCTGGTGATACTCGACGAGCCGACCAGTGGCCTTGACCCGCTGGCGCAGCGCGCGTTCTTCGATCTCATCCGCGAAGAGAACCGCGAGCATGGCGTCACCGTGCTGTTCTCCTCACATATCCTGTCCGAAGTGCAGCGCATGTGCGATCGTGTGGCGATCATACGCGAAGGCCGGATTGTGGCGGTGAAGGATGTCGCCGAGCTGCGCCGCTCGTCGGTCAAACGGGTGTCGCTGGTACTGGGTGGAGGCGGTGCGCGTGCCGATGGCGATGGCGGCGCTCGACCGGTGGGTGTCCCCGGTGCGATTCGGGATGAGCATGCTGATGTTGTGTCCGCCCGTATCAAGGCGATGCTGTCCGGCCTTGCGGGCGTGCGTTCGCTGACGGTGGGTGGCGGCTCGTCCGAGGACGTGAGCTTCCTGTTCGAGGGTGACTGCAATTCGCTGCTCGACACGCTCGCCGACCTCGACCTTGTTGACGTGTCGATCACCGAGCCGACGCTGGAAGAGGTGTTCATGCACTACTATCAGCCGGATGCATTGGGGGAGCCGGAATCGTCGGGTGTCGCGGATGGTGCGGATGCGCCGACGGCGCCGCGAGGGAAGCGGGACTGATGAACGTCTACCGTTTTGAGTTCGGTCGCCAGCTGCGCGGGTTTCTTGTCGGTGAGGTGGTGTTGCTGGGCGTTGCCGTGCTGCTCATGGTGGGCGCCTATCCGATCTACCGTGACGCCAAGGAGGCAGTCGAACAGGTGCTCGAGGGGTTCCCGCCGCAGTTCGCGGCGCTGTTCGGTGTCTCCGGCGGCATGTTCTCCTTCGGTGGTTTCTATCGATTCTGCTCGCTGTACTTCATGCTCATCGTGGCAATTATGGCCTGCGCATGGGGATTGTCGGTGTTCGAGCGAGAACGGCGCACCAAGTCGTCTGATTTCCTGTTTGTCATGCCGATTGGCCGGATGCGCCTGTATGCGGCGAAACTCGCCGTGTGCCTCACGATGATTGCGGCCACTGGTGCGCTGTTCATGGCGGTCATGGCAATGATCTACCGGGGGTACGGCGATGACCCCACTGCGGCCTCCATTCCGTTGCCGAGGATATTGCTCGCCGCGTGCTCGCTGGTCGGAGTGCAAATGGTATTCCTCGCATTCGGCGTGCTCATCGCGGTGCTGTCACGGCATGCCATCGGGATTTCCGGCACATCCACGATGGTCGGCATATTGGGATTCGTGCTGGTCTCGCTGCCTGAAATGACCGGGGAGGACGGTTGGCGGCTTGTCTCGCCGTTCACCTGGTTCAATGTAGACGAAGCTTTGAACCACGGTCGTTATGAGGTCGGGTATCCGATGCTGGCCATGATCGTTGTCGCGGTCTGTTTGGCAGGCGCTGCGGCGGTGTACGCACACGCCGACGTGCGCAATAGGTGAGGGGCTGGCGATGAACATTCTGATTCGTGAATTGAGATCGAATGCCAAGCCGCTGGTGATCTGGAGCTTGGTCGTCATCCTGTTCAACGTGGCGGGCGTGATGAAATTCGAAGGCATCGCCGGCGGCGATCCGCAATCCGTCCGCCAGCTGACCGAGGCGTTCCCCAAGGTGGCGCTTGCGGTCATGGGCATCTCCGATTTGGATATGACGACATTCGCCGGATATTACGCAGTGCTGATGTTCTACGTGGGCATCATGGCTGCGGTGTATGCGGTCGCGCTTGCGGCCCATGCGGTGTCTCGCGAGATGATGGACGGCACCTATGAGTTCCTGTTCGTCCGCCCGGTGTCTCGGACGGCCATCCTCACCTGGAAGCTGGTTGCGGCACTGATTGATGCCGTGATCTTCACGGTTGTTGATCTTGTCTCGGCCCTGTTGTGCCTGCCCATGCTGGATGGCTTGTCCGATGCGTCCGGCAGCGCGATGGTGGTCATCCGGTTCGCTATATGGATGCTGGCGATGATGCTGGTGTTCGGCGCGCTCGCAGCCTGTGCGTGTGCCGCATGTTTGGGCTCTGAGCATGGCCTGGAACGCGGCTCTCTGATTGGAAACTCCGCCGTGGTGGTGGCCTATTGCGCGGGTGTGGCCTATGACATGTTCTCCGACCATGACGCGTCGGTGGTCGTTCGCGTACTATCGCCCTTCCGCTATGCCATCCCACAGGACGTGATCGACGGCCAGGTCCCTATGCCGTTCGCCATACTGGGCGTAGTGATTGTTGTGGTCTGTTTTGCGGCGTCTTATATCGCATTCCTTCGCCGTGACCTTACGTCCCGGTGACTCGCCTTCGGCTCCCCTCTCTGAGGGGAGCTGTCAGTGGAGCTGACTGAGGGGAGCGGTTCGTCGCTATATCCCCTGTTCTACCAATCGCCAACCGCTGCGCTACTGTTCAACTGTTATGCAACACACCTTGACAGTTTTGCCAAACAGTTATACTGTTATATATAACAGCTGAACAACCGACGGGCTGGGAGGCTGGAACCCAATCAATAACCATCGAAAGGGGCATAGATGAAACTGATCATCTCATCCGTGTCCGGTGAACCGATCTACGAGCAGATCAAAACCCAGATCCGTGCCGCCGTGCTGGACGGCGGCCTCAAGGCTGGCGAGGCGCTGCCCTCGCTGCGCAAACTTGCCAAGGAGCTGCGCATCTCCGTGCTCACCGTCACCAGGGCGTACAACGAACTGGCCGACGAGGGCGTGGTGCAGAACATCCAAGGCAAGGGCACGTTCGTGATGGACAAGGGCAACGAGCTCATGAAACAGCAGCTCGAGGCCCAGGCCCGTGCGAGTCTTGCCGAGGCCAGCCGCGCCGCCAAGGCTGCGGACATGTCGCTGGAGCGGCTGGGGGAGATGCTCGTCGAAGAGTACCGAGCGAACTGATGCATACGCCTGAATCGGCATATGCAATGCAGCTGGTGAAAGGAGCATGGCGATGAACGCTATCACACCGCAATCCACGCCGACGGCACTGTCCGTCACTGGCGTGACCAAGCATTACGATTCCGGCTTCACGCTGGACGATGTGACCTTCGACCTGCCGGCCGGATACATCATGGGTCTCATCGGCCCGAACGGCGCCGGCAAATCCACGCTCATCAAGCTCATCCTCAACATGATTCACCGCGACGCCGGCGACATCCATGTGCTCGGTCTTGACAACCTCGAGCACGAGGAGGCTGTCAAGGAACAGCTGGGCGTGGTGTTCGACTCCAGTTATCTCTACGAGCAGTGGAAGGTGAAAGACGTAGAGAGGATCGTCGCACCGCTGTACCCCGCGTGGAACCATGATCTGTACCAGCGCCGGCTTGTCGACTTCGGGCTTGCCGGCAAGGAAAACGGCAACAAGCGCATCAAGTCTCTCTCCCGTGGCATGCAGATGAAGCTCATGCTCGCGATAGCCCTGAGCCATGACGCCAAGCTTCTCATCCTGGATGAGCCTACCAGCGGATTGGACGTGCTGGCCCGCGACGAGCTCATGGACCTGCTCCACGCCTATATCGAGGATGGCGAGCATTCGGTGCTCTTCTCCACGCATATCACCGCTGATCTCGAGCGCGCCGCCGACTTCATCACCTACATCACCGGTGGTCGGCTGTACTTCACCGGCCCCAAGGATGAGTTCGAGGAATCGTTCAAGCTGGTCAAAGGCGGTCCGGACGAACTCGCGCAGTTGCCGGCGGACATGGTGCTCGGCTCGCATACCTATGAGACCGGCTTCGACGCACTGGTCCGTGGCGAGAACCTTGCAGCAGTCATGCGGGCCGTGCCGGGGCTCGCCGTGGAACGTGCATCCATCGACGACATCATCCGCTTGACCAATACCCGCCATGACAACAAGGGGGTGCTGTGATGAGCAGCGTGGCTCGCGGCGCTTGTACCGGCATGCAGTCCAGGGGACGTGCGCTGGTATCGGCGATGCGTCTTGATCTCGACTACCTGTTCGCCGATGGTGTCTTTCAATATCCACTCATCATCCTGATGCCGTTCGTGTTCCTTCTGGCATTCCGGAACGACTTCGGGTATGTGCTCGGTGTCTCGATGGAAACATATTCGTTTGGCGCGCTGATCGTCACGATGGCGGTTGTCGATGTGCAGAGCGGCTATCGTCTGCGGGCGCTGATGCCGGTTGCTCGACATATCCAGGTGTTGTCGCGATATGTCTTGGGCGTGATGATGGCGGTGATCGCGGCCGTTATGGTCGCATTGCTCAATCTCGTGCAGTCGTTGGCGGTGCCTGACTGGTCGTTGGCGGCCAACATGCCGATGGTGGTGGGCACGCTGCTCAGCGTGCTGGCCATCGTGGCGATATGGACACCGCTCGGCTATCGTTCGAACAGCGTCAACGGATTGCAGGTAGGGCTTCTCGTGGTGTATGTCATATTCCTTGCGGTGCTCCTGATGTGGAGCGAGCTGCCGCACGGATTCACTGCCAGTGTGCTTGGCGTGTTCGCTGTTCTGGGCTCCCATGCGGTTCCGGCTGCTGTGGCGGGTTTGGCGATTGCGGTGGCGCTCTATGTGGTGTCCTATGCGATCAGTGCACGTATCTATCAACGGAAGGAATGGTGAGCATCATGGGCAAGGATGTTCCGGTCTCCCGCCGGACGGTATGGCGGTCGGCCTTGGCTCAGCTGCGATTCGATGTCGCCCGTGGCTCGTCCGATTTGGGCTATGAGCTGGTCATGGGGGCGGTGCTCCTGTTCGCCGTAGTGGTCGGCGTGCTGGTGCGATTTGTCGGCATGGATGCCAGAGTGGCTGGCGGGTTGATGGGAGGTATCACCGGGTTGGCCGTGGTGGCTGGCTGGATGATGGCATTGGTTCCGTCCATGATGGAGGATCAGGACGGTCATCGTGCGATGGCGGGGCTTGTTCCGATTGCCCGCACGCCGCAGGTGATCGGCAGGTTCCTGTATCTGCTGGCCTCGGCGGTGGCGTGGAGCGTGGAGGTGGGCGTGTGCCGTCTTGTCTTCGACGTGTTGGCCGATGGCGCCGTGGACGGTGTCGGCGTCTCTGCGTCAGTCGCCACGGTGTTCGCGATGTCGATGATTGTCGGGTCCATCATGCTGGCCTGCACCTATCGGTTTGGCATCCGCCAGCTGATGATCGTGTTCGCCGCCATGATGGGCGCGCTGTATCTGCTGGCTGCGCTGGTCTCCTTCCTGCCGATTCCGTGGGAGCCGATCATCCTGACGGTCTTCGAGTTCCTGTCGGTGCCCTGGCGCAGCGTATTGGTCGGTGCGGTGTTCTGCTTCGCTGTATACGGCGTGTCCATGGGCATCGCCATCCGCCTCTTCAACGCCAAGGAGCTGTGACACCGTCGGTATATGCGTCGCCGGCCTATGGCACAGGGTGGAAACGGGTCGAAACATAACCCATTGCCGTTCGAGACTTATGTTTCGCCCCATTATCGGACCGATGCAACGTCGATCGGACCGTCGGCACGACGAAACAGGGGAGTGATGGCTGCCTGCCATCACTCCCCTGTCATGATTCCCCAGAGTATTTCTATTCCCCGGAGGATGCCTGACGGATCATTATAGCGATTCGGCGGCGTTGGCCACGAAACGCTCCATGCCATCGATCGGCACGACGTTGGTGAACCGCACTTCAGCGGTCTCAAGCCCGCGCAGTGCGGCGGGCGCGGTGGTGCCGGTCTCACGCGAGAGCACGTCCATGCACTCGAAGTCGGTGCCGGTGGCGTCGAAGCCCAACGCCTCGTTCACCACGCGCGGGAACTTGTAGGGGCTCGCGGTAGAGAGCAGCACGCGCGGGGTAAGCGGGTCGCGCGGCATCTGCTCAAGCAGGTAGTAGCCGCAGGCGGTGTGCGGGTCGATGACGTAGTGATTCTCGTCCCAGCAGTGTTTGATGGACTCGCGCACCTGATCCTCGTCGGCCCAGCCGGTGCCGAAGATCTGGCGGATCTTGGCCAGCAGCTCCTCCGGAACCTCATACGTGCCCCACTTGTTGAGGTCGTTCATGAGCATGGCGATCAGTCGTGTATCACCCTCGGAGAAGTAGTACAGCATGCGCTCGAGGTTCGAGGAGATGAGGATGTCCATCGACGGCGAGATCGTTTGGAAGAACGGGCGCTGACGGTTGTAGGTGCCGGTGGTGAGGAAGTCGAACAGCACGTTGTTCTTGTCGGAGGCCACCACCAGATGCTTGACCGGCAGACCCAGCAGCTTGGCGTAGTAGCCTGCAAGGATGTCGCCGAAGTTGCCGGTCGGCACCACGAACTCCACTTCGTCGCCCACATTGATGACCTGCTGCTCCAGCAGCTGTGCGTACGCGGAGAAGTAGTAGACGACCTGCGGCACCAGGCGGCCCACGTTGATCGAGTTCGCAGAGGAGAGCACCACGTGCGAGTCGGCGGCGAGCTTCTTGGCGAGCACTTTGTCGCCGAAAATTCGCTTGACCGCGGACTGGGCGTCGTCGAAATTGCCCTCGACGGCGGCGACGTTCACATTCGAACCGGTCTGCGTGGTCATCTGCAGTTCCTGGACCTGGCTCACCTTGCCTTCCGGGTAGAAGACGGTGATGGCGGTGCCAGGAGCGTCCGCGAAACCGGCCAGCGCGGCCTTGCCTGTGTCGCCCGAAGTGGCGGTCAGGATCATGATTTTCTCGTCCGCATCGCCATCGGCCGGAGTGGTGTGTGCCATGAAACGCGGCAGAATCTGCAGCGCCACGTCCTTGAAGGCGGAGGTCGGGCCGTTGAACAATTCTAGGATATAGTCGTCGCCCAACGGCTTGAGCGGCGTGATGCGTTCGTCGGACCACTGCGGGCCATAGGCATCAGCGATGCACTGGTTCAGTTCTTCGGCGGTGAAGTCCGGCAGCAGCGCGCTCAGCACATCCGCGGCGATCTGCTGGTAGGTCTTGCCGGCCAGATCGCCGATTTCCACCTTGGTCTTGCCCAGGTCGTCCGAGACGAACAGTCCGCCGTCGTCTGCGATGCCCTTGCGGATCGCCTGCTTGGCGGTCAGCGAGTCGGTGGTGGAACGGGTGGAATGAAAGGTGGTAGCCACGGTTGAAATCCTTAGTCTGTGAATGACGAACAGCCTTATCAAGGGGTGAATCGAATCCTCACCATTCTAGCGTCCGGCATGGGCGTAGGAGGTGCGGCGTCTCGCATGACAGATTGTTCGACAGATCGGCATCGAAGACACGTTTCGCGAATCGGGGAGATGCGTGGTCAAGCCCATGCGGTCAAGTCCATATCTCGAGACGGCATGTCCCGTGGTTTTCTGCCAATCATCGGGAAAATTCGTTCGATTCGGCGTATGAAGGAAACAGCACGGCCACAAACACGTCGTACACTCGACGCCCAAACGGCATGCCAGTCGTTGCCCGCACCGACAAAGGAGCACAGATGACCGCTTCATCACTCGCCCAGACCCCAACCGATGTCTTCAACTCGCCCATAAGCGAGACCGATCCCGAGATCGCCGCACTGCTCGACGACGAACTGCATCGCCAGCAGGGCGGTCTGGAAATGATCGCATCAGAGAACTTCGTGCCGCGAGCCGTACTGCAATGCCAAGGTTCCGTGCTCACCAACAAGTACGCCGAGGGCTACCCCGGACGCCGCTACTACGGCGGCTGCGAATACGTGGACCAGATCGAGACCATCGCCCGGGAACGCGCGAAGGCCCTGTTCGGCGCCGAATACGCCAACGTGCAGCCGCACTCCGGCGCACAGGCCAACGCCGCCGTCTATCAGGCGCTCGTCAAGCCCGGCGACACCGTGCTCGGTCTTGCGCTTGACCATGGCGGCCATCTGACCCACGGCATGAAGATCAACTTTTCCTGTCGCTTCTACCACGCCGAAGCCTACGGTGTGAATCCCGAGACCTTCCGCATCGACCCGGAAATCATCCGCCATCGCGCGCTCGAAACCCACCCTGCCATGATCATCGGAGGCTGGTCCGCCTACCCGCGCATCGAGGACTTCAAGGCCATGAAGGAGATCGCCGACGAGGTCGGCGCCAAGTTCTGGGTCGACATGGCCCACTTCGCCGGTCTTGTCGCTGCGGGCCTGCATCCGAGCCCTGTGCCGTATGCGGACGTGGTCTCGTCGACGGCCCACAAGACGCTCGGCGGCCCGCGTTCCGGCTTCATCCTGGCCAAGCAGGAGTACGCCAAGAAACTCAACTCCTCGGTGTTCCCCGGCCAGCAGGGTGGCCCACTCATGCACGTGGTGGCAGGCAAGGCCGTGAGCTTCAAGGTCGCCGGCACCCCCGAGTTCAAGGACCGCATGCAGCGTACGCTTGACGGCGCGAAGATCCTCGCCGACCGTCTTCTCGCTGACGACGTCAAGGCGAACGGCATCACCGTGCTCACCGGCGGCACCGACGTGCATCTGGTCATGGTCGACCTGCGCAACTCCGAGATGGACGGCAAGCAGGGGGAGGACCTGCTCGCCGCCTGCGGCATCACCATCAACCGCAACACCGTGCCGTTCGACCCTCGTCCGGCCTCGGTCGCCTCGGGCCTTCGCATCGGCACCTCCGCGCTCGCCACGCGCGGCTTCGGACCGAAGGAATACGAGGAGGTGGCCGACATCATCGGCACCGCGCTCGCCGCCGGCCCATCCGCCGACGTGACCGCGCTCAAGGCCCGCGTGGACAAGCTTGTCGAGGACTTCCCGCTCTATCCGGACCTCGACCAGATTCACTGACCGATTCGCCGATCGGCCCCGCGCATCGACTCATGCGGCCGGTTTGATGCCGGATTGGAGCGGCGGCCCCTCGATAATGAGGGGCCGCCGCGTATTCGGTTGGATTGCCGGTATAAGTCAGGCTGATCGTTGTGCAGAGCCTTTCCAGAGCTGACCTCCACGGATTGTATGCCAGCGGCGAGCATTAGGACCCATGTATGGACGCCGCTGCGGTCGCGCTATTATTTGTGCCGCAAAATCGAGTCGTGGCAAGAATTGCGCCATGTTCTGAGCTACCCTTGACTGTTATGAGCGATGCTTTGAATCCGGAGATATTCCGCGCTGTCTGCGATCAGGCCGACCATGCCTCCCGCGCGCAGGAGGCGCTGGCCCGTGCGAACACCGAGTCCAAGAACGAACTGCTGCTCGCCATCGCCGATGCGCTTGACGAGCATGCCGGTGACATCGAAGCGGCGAACGGCCTCGATATGCTCGAAGCCAAGGAAAGCGGCATGGATGCAGGCAAGCTCGACCGCCTGCTGTTCAATGTGCCGCGGGTGGCCGCAGCCGCGCAAGGAGTACGGCATGTGGCCACGCTGCCTGATCCGGTGGGGCAGATCGTGCGGGGCTACAACCTGCCGAATGGATTGCGCCTGACGCAGACCCGCGTGCCGATGGGAGTCATCGGCATGATCTACGAAGCCCGGCCGAACGTCACCGTCGACGTGGCCAGCCTATGCCTGAAATCCGGCAATGCCGCATTGCTCAGAGGAGGCCATGCGGCGGAACGCACCAATGCGGCGACGCTCAGTGTTATCGCCCCCGTACTGGAAGCGCATGGTTTCGATGCCGCCCTGGTTCAATCGGTAGACCAATACGGCCGTCCCGGCGCCACCGCCATGATGGAGGCGCGTGGCCATATCGACGTCTTGGTGCCGCGTGGCGGAGCGGGTCTGATTCAAGCGGTGGTACGAAACTCGAAAGTCCCCGTCATTGAGACCGGTGCCGGAAACGTGCACATCTACATCGACAGGTCCGGCGACCTCGCCAAGGCGATTCCCATCATCCTCAACGCCAAAACGCAGCGTGTCGGCGTATGCAATGCAGCCGAAAAGCTGCTGGTCCACAAGGATGTAGCGGCAGACGTCCTGCCGGCGGTCGCCGCGGCGCTTGCGAGCGCGAACGTGGTGCTACAAGCGGATGCCGTCTCCTATGACATCATCGAAGGCGCTGCGATCGAAGGCATCGCCCTCAACCAAGCCACCGAAGAGGACTGGGACACCGAATACCTGGCACTCAAAATGGGCGTCAAGGTCGTGGATTCCCTTGATGACGCCATCGCGCATATCAACCGTCACTCCACGGGACACACCGAATCGATCATCGCCGAAGACTACGAAGCCATCGAGACCTTCACCAAGCGTATAGACTCGGCAGTGGTCATGGTCAACGCCTCCACCCGCTTCACCGACGGCGGCGTGTTCGGCTTCGGCGCCGAGCTCGGCATCTCCACGCAGAAGATGCATGCCCGCGGTCCGATGGGATTGCAGGAGATGACCACCACCAAGTGGATCGGATACGGAACAGGACAGGTGCGCGCATGAGCGAGAAGGCCGAGAACACCATGAACGATGCCATTTCCGGCTCGAATGACGGTCCGAAGGCTGATGATTGGCAGATCGGGCTGAAGATCGCCGCAGAACGTCTGAGCATTGTACGCTATGTATTTCTGGTGCAGATCGAAGATGGCATAGCCTCCGCCGCGCAACGCGCCTCACTGGAATATGCCGATGCGGTGCTGATCGGGTGGCCCGAAATCGATTCACCTGAAGTGGTCGAGCTTACCGAAGCCCAGGCGAAGGTGGTTCGCGAGCACATGGAGCTCATGGAGAGCTACATTGCCAAGTTCAGCCAGATGGAGCATGACGGCGACATTGACGGCATGACCGATACGCTGATCCGCATCACCGAACGCGTGGCGGAAGTGCGTAGACTGTATCAGCCGGAGTTTCCTCTCCCTACTTTCGCGGAGATTCGCCGCGTGGTGCAGGAGGAATGGGATGAGGACATGGGCAAGATTGATCCGCAGGAAAGCGATCCCACCGCAGACGAAATTGAACGGGAGACGGAAAGCGCCGATGATGCCTCAGGCGAAGGCGGTCAGGCATGAGCGGCAATGAACCCACCGATCTCATCGCGATTTCGCATGAGGAACAAACTCGGCGTATGTCGGATCTGTCCGACCGGTTCACCGGGACCCGTGGACATGGTCGGCTCTCCGCGCGCGGCAACTGGCACACCCGCCCTCGTATCGGCATCATGGGCGGAACGTTCGACCCGATTCACAACGGCCACTTGGTGGCGGCATCCGAAGTCGCATGGGTGTACGATCTGGACGAGGTAATCTTCGTACCCACAGGCCGACCGGTGTTCAAGCTTGACAAACATGTCACCAACGCCGAAGACCGGTATCTCATGACGGTCATCGCCACGGCATCGAACCCCAAATTTACCGTATCCCGGGTGGACATCGACCGGCCCGGCGTGACCTACACCATCGACACGCTGAAAGACATCCGCAGCCAACATCCCGATGCCGAACTGTTCTTCATCACCGGCGCAGATGCGGTGGCGGAGATCATGCAGTGGAAGGATGCCGAACAGATGTGGGACCTCGCCCACTTCGTCGCCGTGACCCGTCCCGGGTACTCAAGCCCTGAAGGGGTGAGGTTGCCGGAAGGCAAAGTGGATACGTTGGAGATTCCCGCATTGGCCATCTCCTCGACCGACGTGCGTCGCCGCGCCGAGCATAACGAGCCGGTCTGGTACCTCGTGCCGGACGGCGTGGTCCAATACATCGGCAAACATGGCCTCTACTCGCGCGGTTAGCTTTCCGCTGCTCTTCCTCAAATGACAATGAAACCGCTACCGCCTTGTGCGGTCCATCCTGGGAGCCCTTCTCTGAAGGGAGCTCCCGAGCGGTACGCGGCTGAGGGGAGCAAGCCCCAATCAGGTACCTAATGATCCGTCTCGTAATGTAAGAGGCAGACCACCAGGATGTCCTGACGGCTCCCTGTGCGCTGGCGGCATAACTCCCGTTCGTGGCCTGTCTGTACGCTGGGAGCCATGTCTTTCAACGATCCTTTTTCCATATTTTTCGGCAATGGCGACGCAGATGGTCGCGCCCGCAAACAGTCGGACGACGATCCGATCATCCTTGACGTTCAGGCCGATGGGGACGGCCCCGCTTCAGGCAATGGCGCGCCACATGCCTCCAATGGGGGAGGTCGTCCGCCGCGCGGGCCGGCCGGTCCGCGACTGACGTCCCGCCCGGACTCCGGCGCTGCTGGAGGTTCGCGCGGCACCAGGATCATGATCGGCGTGGTGCTCGCGGTGGTTGTTGTCGTCGGATTGTTCTTCGGCCTGTCCCAGTTCATTACCGATCTGATGTGGTACGGACAGCTTGGATTCCAGTCCGTGGTCTGGGTGCAGTTGGGAGTCAAGGTCGGATTGTGGGTGGCATATGCGTTGCTCATGGCATTGACGGGATTCGCGGCCGCATGGTTGGCCATCCGGGCACGGCCCGACTCCTCCGACGGCTCCACGATCCGCATCAACGGTGACGTGGTGGAAGTCGGCAAGTCGTTCAGCTCGAAGACCGCACGCCGTGTGGCGGTGGTGGTATCGCTGATCGTCGGCGCGATTTTCGGTGCACAGTTCAATGCCAACTGGAGCGAGATCCTGCTCATGTTCCATGCGCAGAGCTTCGACACTGTGGATCCCCAGTTCGGTCTTGACAACGGGTTCTATGTGTTCATGCTGCCTGGCCTCAAACTTGTGCTCGCCGCGATTTCCATGTTGCTGGGTGTGGGGATCGTGTTCTCGCTGATTACCCATGTGCTCATGGGCGGCATTCGAATCACGATGCCGGTCAATGGCCGTGGACTGTTCACCATCACCAAGCGCACCCGCCGCCAGCTGGGTATCTGGCTGATACTCAACATGCTCGCATGGTCGGCGCGTCAGGTGCTGGGCGTCTTCGATCAGCTCACCGTGCAGGGCTCCCGCATCACCGGCGCTTCATACACGGCGGTCCACGCCAACATCCCGGTCACGTTCATCATGGCCGCGCTCACCGCCATCCTCGGCGTGGTGCTCGGCGTATGGCTCATGCGCTCCCATGCGCTTGAGGGGCCGGCTTCCCTGGGCGTGCGCGCCTCGGCGGCGCTGAAGGCATGGCGTATCCCCGTTATCTCCATCTCCGCCACGGTGGTCGTCGCGCTGGTGCTCACTGTGGCATGGCCGGTGCTGCTGCAGCGGTTCCGCGTCAATCCGAACGCCCAGGAGATGGAATCCACGTACATCCAGCGCAACATCGACGCCACACGTGCGGCCTATGGCCTCAACAAGCTCAAGACCGAGCAATATGAGGTCACCAGCAAGGGCGAGCAGGGCGCGCTGGCCAAAGAGGCGGACACCACCGCGCAGATTCGTCTGCTCGACCCGCAGGTCGTCAGCCCCACGTTCAAGCAGCTGCAGCAATCCAAGCAGTACTACACATTCGCGGATACGCTCGCAGTCGACAAGTATGAGATCGATGGCGTCTCCCAGGATACGGTGATCGCCGCACGTGAGCTCGACCTCGATGGCAACGACAACCGCAACTGGGTCAACGACCACACCGTGTACACCCACGGATATGGCGTCGTTGCCGCCTACGGCAACAAGGTCACGGCCGATGGCCAACCGGAATTCTTCGAATACGGCATCCCGACACAAGGCAAGCTCACCGAAACCCAGAAATACGAGCCGCGCATCTACTTCTCGCCGAACGCCACCGAATACTCCATCGTCGGCGCCCCCGAGGGCACCAAGTCGTGGGAGTTCGACTATCCGACCGGTTCGGAAGGCGCCCTGACCACCTTCAAGGGCGACGGCGGCCCCTCGGTGGGCAACCTGTTCTCCCGTATCCTCTATGCGATTCGCTTCGGTTCCGACCAGATTCTGTTCTCCGACCGAGTGACGTCGGCCTCGCAGATCCTCTATGACCGCTCCCCGAAGGAACGTGTGGCCAAGGTCGCGCCGTATCTGACACTCGACGGCCGCGTCTATCCGGCCGTGGTCGATGGTCGCGTCAAGTGGATCGTGGACGGATACACCACATCCGACGCCTACCCGTATTCGCAGATGACCAACCTCGGCACCTCCACGCAGGATTCCACCACGGTCTCCTCCTCGACGGTCTCCTCGCTGGGAGCCAAGCAGGCCAACTACATCCGCAATTCGGTCAAGGCCACCGTGGACGCCTACGACGGTTCCGTGGATCTCTATGTCTGGGACACCTCCGATCCGGTCATCAAGGCATGGGAGCAGATCTTCCCCGGCCAATACCATCAGCTCAGCGAGATCTCCGGCGACCTGATGAGCCACATGCGCTATCCGGAAGGCCTGTTCAAGGTGCAGCGCGAACTGCTGTCCAAGTACCATGTGACCTCCGCCAACCAGTACTACTCAGGTGAGGATTTCTGGCAGACCCCGGTCGATCCGACCGAATCCCAGGCCCAGCAGGATCAGGACATTCTCCAGCCGCCGTACTATCTGACATTGCAGACCGGAGGCACTGAGGAACCCATCTTCTCCCTGACCTCCACCTATATCCCGGCAGGCCAATCCACGCGTGAGATTCTCACCGGATTCCTTTCGGTCGATTCCGACGCCGGCAACCAGAAAGGTGAGATCGGTTCCAACTACGGCACCATCAGGCTGCAGGAATTGCCCAAGGACTCCAATGTCCCAGGCCCCGGTCAGGCGCAGAACAACTTCAACGCGAACGCCGATGTCTCCAAGGAGCTCAACCTGTTGCAATCCGGAGACACCAATGTGGTGCGCGGCAACCTGCTCACACTGCCGCTCGGTGGCGGCTTGGTCTACGTGCAGCCCGTATACGTCAAGTCCAGCGGCGCCACATCCTTCCCGCTGCTGAAGAAGACCCTGGTGGCCTTCGGCGATCAGGTCGGTTTCGCGGACACGCTTGATGAGGCGCTCGACCAGGTGTTTGGTGGTGATTCCGGCGCCAACGCCGGAGACGCCGCCAACGCCGATGGCTCGGATGCCTCCAGTTCCTCGAAGACCGAGAATCAGGGGACGGCCGATAACCCGGCAGGCTCCGACCAGTCCAACCAGCCCGGTCAGTCCGACACCGGTACCCAATCCGGCACCGCGCGCAGCCCTGAACTCCAGCAGGCGCTGAACGATGCCGCACAGGCCATGAAGGACAGCCAGACCGCCATGAAGAACGGTGACTGGACTGCCTACGGCGAGGCGCAAAAGCGACTCGAGGACGCCCTCAACAAGGCCATCGAGCTCGACAAGTAGCTCCAGACACCCAAGCCCGACTTCATGGAATTCTGGGCATAATCGGGCCGGTTATTCTGGGCATGCACGGTCCTTATACGACATTCTGGGCATATGCGTGTCAGATACAGGCGATTTTTGAGCCATATCTGACACGCATATGCCCAGAACCGTTCTTTGGCGTCGGTACATGGCCGGTATATGCCCAGAACCGACCTCTTCGCGCGCGGCGATGCTAGGCTGTGCGCATGTCCTATACGTATATGTTTCGACCGGCCGTCGAATCGGACCTTCAGGCCATCACCGACATCTACAACGCCTCTGTCATCGCCGGCGGATCCACCGCCGACCTCACCCCGCGCAGCCTCGACCAGCGCCGGGCATGGGTCGAATCGCACCGGCCGCCCTACGGCGTCTTCGTAGCGGAGGCATCGGTGGCCGAAGACCACGGCTGGATGGATGACGATGCCAACCCGGAAGGCAGCACCGATTCCGAAGTTGGCACTGGCGCCAGGACGGCAGTCGTCGGGTTCGGCGCGCTCTCCGTGTTCTACGACCGTGCCGGCTATGACGGCGTCACTGATCTGGCGTATTACATCGACACCGACTGGCAGGGCAGGGGAGCGGGCACTTTCCTGCTTGGCAGTCTGCTCGATGAGGCCCGGGCCCGTCATATGCGCAAGGCCTGCGGCATCATCTTCGCCGACAACGCCGGTTCCATAGCGCTGATGAACCGCTTCGGCTTCACCCGGTTCGGGCTGATGCCGGCGGCCGCTACCGACTCCACCGGCACCATGCGGGACATGTCCTACTGGTACCTCGACCTGTAGGCCGTTGCGGGTCGCCGTAGTCCGTGGCTGTGCGCGGCGAAGTGCCGTGGTGAAGTCGAGGTGGGCCGAGTACAATTCTGAAGGTTGATTTGCCGCCCCGTCACATGCCGATTGCGTGACGCCGGGTACGGCAACGGAAGTGCGTGAGGAGCAGCGAGGAGCGACATGGCATCGGATTTTTGGCTGATTGCAGGACTGGGCAATCCCGGCAAGAAGTATGAAGGCACCCGTCACAACATGGGCTTCATGGTGGCGGATGTGCTCGCCGAACGATGGTCGGTGAACTTCGCAGACCACAAGGGCTTGGCCATGCTGGGCAAAAGCACGATGAACCTCGACGGACGCACCGTCAAGTTCTTCCTGGCCAAGCCCTTGACATTCATGAACGAGTCGGGCAACGCCGTGGCCTCCATCGCCGCCTACTACCAGATCGAACCGGATCATATCGTGGTGGTCCACGACGACATGGATCTTGAATTTGGCCGCATCAAAGTCAAGGCGGGCGGCTCCGCAGGCGGACATAACGGCATCAAATCCATAGACCGTTCGCTCGGCACGCCGAAATACGCCCGCGTACGCATGGGCGTCGGCCACGCAAAGCGAGGCCCCAACGCGCACGACAACACCGTGAACTGGGTGCTCGGAGGATTCGGTCCCGATCAGCGCAAGCAGCTGCCTGAATTCCTTGCGGATGGCGCCGACGCCGCCGAAGACATCATCTTCAAGGGGCTCGCCAAGACACAGGAGCAGTTCAATGGCCGCTGACGCCGCGAAATCGCCCATGCCCTCCGCATCCTCCGCAGCCGCTGCGTCCAACGGGCAGCCCGTTGATGGATCCCTTGTCGGATTGCTGGACGAGCTGAATCGGGACCCGAATTTCCTCGCCCTCGCCGCAGGCGAGATCGACCCCGATGCGGCTGCCGCGGACCCGTCCGTATTGGCCGGAATGCCGGAAGGACTGCGACCGGCGTTGGTCGCGGCCATCGCACAGGGCGTACGCGGCAACCCAGGCAAGCCGGTGGTCATGGTCGTGGCCTCCGGACGAGAGGCCGAGGAGACCGTGGGGGCTTTGCGCTCCTGGTATGACGGTGACCCGAATGACATTGCACAGTTGGAAGCCTGGGAGACGCTGCCACATGAACGTCTGAGCCCGCGCGCCGATACCGTGGCCAGCCGCATGGCCGTATTCCGCAGACTCAAGCATCCTGATGCCGGCAACCCGATGTTCGGTCCGATCCGCATTCTGGTGATGCCGATTCGCTCGCTGATACAGCCGGTGGTCACCGGTCTGGGCGATGTGGAGCCCCTCGTGTTCACCGTGGGAGAGGAACTCGCCCTCGATGAGGCCGCCAGACGATTGATTGAGAACGCCTACACGCGCGTCGAGCTGGTAATGGACCGCGGTGAATTCGCCGTGCGCGGTGGCATTCTCGACGTGTTCCCGCCCACCGCACCGCATCCGGTGCGTATCGAGTTCTTCGGCGACGAAATCGACTCCATCAAGGAGTTCCATGCCTCCGACCAGCGCACGTATGGCAACGGCATGCACACCATCTGGGCCACGGCATGCCGTGAGCTGCAGCTGACCGATGACGTGCGGGCGCGGGCCAAGGCGCTGATCGGTTCGATTCCCAACGCCGAGGACATGCTGGAATCCATCGCAAACGCCATTCCCGTGGAAGGCATGGAATCCCTGATGCCGGCTTTGGTGGATCATCTGGAGCCAGTTGCCTCCATGATACCCAAGCATGCGGTGGTCGTGCTGAGCGACCCGGAGAAGCTGCGCCGATCCGCTGAAGACCTCGCCAAGACCGCCAACGAATTCCTTGCCGCCAGCTGGCACGTGGCGGCCGCCGGCCACGGCGCCGGTGCGCCCATCAGCTTCGACGAGGCAAGCTTCCTTGACTATGCGGAGACCATCAGTTCGCTGGAGTATTCCGAACATGACGTGATTCGTCTGACCAGTTTTGGCGTGGACGCCACACTTTCGGGCCATGTGCAGCTCGATGCGCAGAACCCGGCCGAGTTCCGCGGCGACGAATCCAAAGCGGCACGTGGCATCGAAGGACTGATCGACGCCGGCTTCCAGGTGACGATCACGGCTGCCGCCGCAGGCACCTTGGCCAGACTCAAACGCGCGATCAATACCACGGGCGTCGCCTCATTCGACACCATCCGGTCGCAAGCCATCGACGGTTTCGTGGATAGTGCCGCCAAGGTCGCACTGCTGACCGAACGTGACCTGACCGGTCGCACGTCGGCCGTGGCCGTGGCCAAGACGCCGAAACGCCGGCGCAAGGCCATCGACCTCGTGGAGCTCAAAAAAGGCGATTACGTGGTTCACGAGCAACACGGCATCGGACGGTTCGTCGAAATGCGTCAACGCACGATTGGCACCGGGGCGAACAAGACCACGCGCGAATACCTGGTCATCGAGTACGCGCCATCCAAACGAGGCGCCCCGGCCGACAAACTGTTCATCCCCACCGACCAGCTCGATCAGGTCAGCAAATACATCGGCGCGGAAACGCCGAAGCTCAACAAGCTCGGCGGCTCCGACTGGGCGGCGACCAAGGCCAAGGCCAGGAAGCACGTCCATGAGATCGCTGACGATCTGATCAAGCTGTATTCGGCACGTCAGCGCGCCAAGGGATTCGCATTCAGCCCTGACACCCCGTGGCAGAAGGAACTGGAGGACGCGTTCCCATATCAGGAGACCGCCGACCAGCTCACCACCATCGACGAGGTCAAGGCCGACATGGAGAAACCGATCCCCATGGACCGGCTGATATGCGGCGACGTGGGCTTCGGCAAAACCGAAATCGCCGTACGCGCCGCCTTCAAGGCCGTACAGGACGGCAAGCAGGTGGCGGTGCTCGTACCCACCACATTGCTCGTGCAGCAGCATTACGAGACCTTCACCGAACGCTTCGAAGGTTTTCCGGTCGATGTCGCCGCCATGAGCCGGTTCCAGACCACGAAGGAGACCAATGCCACCATCGAGGGGCTCGCGGCAGGCTCGGTGGACGTGGTCATCGGTACCCATAAGCTGTTGAACCCGAAAATCAGGTTCAAGGACCTGGGACTCGTCATCATCGACGAGGAGCAGCGCTTCGGCGTGGAGCACAAGGAGACACTGAAGGCCCTCCGCACCAATGTGGATGTGCTCTCGCTGTCCGCGACTCCTATCCCACGCACGCTGGAGATGGCGGTCACCGGCATCCGCGAGATGTCCACGCTCGCCACCCCACCCGAGGACCGTCTTCCCGTGCTCACCTATGTGGGCGCCTATGAGGACGCGCAGATCACCGCCGCCGTACGCCGTGAGCTGCTGCGCGGCGGCCAGGTGTTCTATGTGCACAACCGCGTGCAGGACATCTCCCACATCGCGGATAAGATCCATACGCTTGTGCCCGAAGCCCGTGTGGGCATCGCGCACGGCAAGATGGGAGAGAAGCAGCTCGATCAGATCATCCGCGACTTCTGGCACCGGGACATCGACGTATTGGTATGCACCACCATCATCGAAACCGGCCTTGATATCTCCAATGCCAACACGCTGATCGTGGACCACGCCGACCGGTTCGGCCTCTCCCAACTCCATCAGCTGCGAGGACGAGTCGGCCGCGGCCGCGAACGCGCCTACGCATACTTCCTGTATGACCCATCGAAGCCGATGACCGAACAGTCGCATGACAGGCTCGCCACCATCGCGCAGAACACGGCGCTTGGCTCCGGCTTCGACGTGGCCATGAAGGATCTGGAATTGCGCGGCACCGGCAACCTGCTGGGAGACGAGCAGTCCGGACATATCGAAGGCGTCGGCTTCGACCTCTACGTGCGCATGGTCTCCGAAGCCGTCGAGAAATACAAGGAACCCGAGGAGACCGTCGAGCCGATCGCGGTATCCGTCGACCTGCCCATCGAGGCCTCCATCCCGGTGGAGTACATCGATTCGGACAAGCTTCGGCTCGAAGCCTACCGCAAGCTTGCCTCCGCGCGGAACGAAGCCGATCTCAAGGACCTGCAGGAGGAGCTCACCGACCGTTACGGCAAGCCGCCGCTGGAATTCGAGACGCTGTTCGACGTGGCCCGCCTCAAGTTCAAGGCCCGCAAGCTCGGTATCTCGGAGATCCTCGCGCAATCGAACCGTGTGCGCATCGGCCGCATAGATCCGCCAGAATCCGTCCAGATGCGCATGGCCAGGATCTACAAGGGCACCCAGTACCGTCCAGTCACCCATCAGCTACTGGTTCCGGCGCCGTTCAACGGGTCGCTTGGCCAGAAACCCATGACCTCCGACCAGATCGTGCTATGGGCGAACCAGCTCCTTGACGATCTGGCTTGGAGACCGGGGCATCAACACTGAGCCGCGCGGTGGACGACAATGCGCCGGATGGCGCGCATGTCCGGAATCGTCCGGGTCTTTCGCCAAGACATGGAGCTACTCCTCACTCAAGGGATACGACGAGCTCCATGCCGAACCCTGCGGAGCGATGCACTCTGCTCTGTCCAACCCCAAGGATTAAGTGACGGCTATGAGAGATGAATCCCTGAATCCGACCAATATCGGCACCCTTGCCGGCCATACCATTCCACGTCTCGGCATGGGTACGATGGCGCTCGCCATCGAAGGCCGTCCGGAAAGCCGGGAGCAAGCCATCGAGACGATCCATGCCGGGCTGGACGCAGGTGTGCGCTATCTCGATACCGCATGGTCCTACTACCTTCCCAGCAAGCCGGGCACCGGGGAGCCGGAGGACATGGGGTACGGCGAGTATCTGGTGCGAGATGCGCTCGCCACGTGGAAAGGGCCACGGGAAGACGTGCTGGTGGCCACCAAAACCGGCTGGCTGCGCACGTTGGACAACGATGGCAAGTATGGCTGGCAAGCTGACGCACGGCCTGAAACGATGATCGCCAACGCCAAGGAATCAGCCCGCAGACTCGGCGTCGAGACGCTTGACCTGCTGTATTCGCATTGCAACGATCCTCAAGTGCCATATGTCGAGCAGATGGAAGCCCTGAAGCAGCTGGTGGACGAGGGGGTGGCCAAAACCGTCGGCATCTCCCGCATCGGGGTCGAAGAGATCGAACTGGCCAGGACCATTCTGGGAGACAGCCTCGTGGCGGTGCAGAACCAATTCTCCCCAGTGCATCGCGACCCCGATCATACGATGGAGGTCTGCAAGCGTTTGGGACTCGCGTTCGTGTGCTGGTCGCCGCTTGGCGGATTCCTCGATCCATTCGACCGGTGCCTGTTCGACAGGTTCCGCGAAGTGGCGCAACGGCATCAATGCTCATATCAGCGCGTCACGCTTGCCTGGGAGCTGTCTCGATACGACGGCCTGTTCACCATTCCTTCCGCAAGGAATCCGCAGGAGATCGAGGATTCGTTCCAGGCCGTGGCGCTGAAGCTGAGTGCGGACGAGCTCGCCTATCTCGACGAGGAGACTCCGGAACTGTGACGTTACGGGCACTGTGAGGATGCCGGCGCTGCGCACGCTGATTTCGTGGAGCCGTCCTGCTCCCAGTGGAGCCTTGTCTCCCGGCGATATCCGCGGATGAGGGAGGGATGATGATGATGAGTGGCATCCTTGTCGTCATCCGTGATTCACCGTCAGTTGTGCAAGGATTCCGTCAGTGTTTCATTAGCGTTCCGTCAGGAATGTGAGCGCTCACACCATTTTTGGGCGTGTCGTTCACAACGTCCACAAATCGCACTAGTCTTAGGACTGTCATTAGATACACAACCGTTTTAAGGAGTAGTTGTGGCAGCAATTGAAAGCGTGTACGCGCGCCAGATTCTCGATTCCCGTGGCAACCCGACCGTCGAGGTCGTCCTCGACACCGAAGACGGCGCTGAGGGCCGCGGCCTGGTTCCGTCCGGTGCTTCCACCGGTGAGGCTGAGGCTTGGGAGCGTCGCGATGGCGACAAGTCCGTCTACGGCGGCAAGGGCGTTCTGAACGCCGTCAAGGCCGTCAACGAGGAGATTGCTCCGAAGGTCATCGGTATGGATGCCTCCGACCAGCGCGCTCTCGATGACCTGATGATCGAGCTCGACGGCACCCCGAACAAGGGCCGTCTGGGCGCCAACGCCATCCTGGGCGTCTCCCTGGCTGCCCTGTACGCCTCCGCCGAGTCCGCAGGCCTGCCGCTGTACCGCTACATCGGCGGCACCAACGGCCACATCCTGCCGGTCCCGAACATGAACATCATGAACGGTGGCGCCCACGCTGACTTCGCCACCGACATCCAGGAGTACATGATTTCCCCGTACGGCTTCGACACCTTCCACGAGGCTCTGCGCGCCGGCGTCGAGGTCTACCACACCCTGAAGAACGTCCTGAAGAAGGAAGGCCTGAACACTGGCCTCGGCGACGAGGGCGGCTTCGCCCCGAAGCTGAAGTCCAACAAGGACTCCCTGAACTACATCGTGGACGCCATCTCCGCCGCCGGCTACGAGCCCGGCAAGCAGATCGGCATCTGCCTCGACGTGGCCTCCTCCGAGTTCTACAACAAGGAGACCGGCCTGTACCACTTCGAGGGTGGCGAGCGTGACGCCGAGTACATGCTCAACTTCTACGAGCAGCTCATCGACGAGTACCCGATCGTCTCCATCGAGGATCCGTACCAGGAAGAGGGCTGGGAAGACTGGGCCAAGATTACCGCGAAGCTCGGCGACCGTCTGCAGTTCGTCGGCGACGACCTCCTGGTCACCAACCCGAAGCGCCTGCAGAAGGGCATCGACATGGGTGCCGCCAACTCCCTGCTGGTCAAGCTGAACCAGATCGGTTCCGTCACCGAGACCCTCGACGCCATCGAGCTGGCCACCGCCAACGGCTTCACCTCCATGGTCTCCCACCGTTCCGGCGAGACCCCGGACACCACCATCTCCGATCTGGCCGTCGCCAAGAACACCCGTCAGATCAAGACCGGTGCCCCGGCCCGTGGCGAGCGCGTTGCCAAGTACAACCGCCTGCTCGAGATCGAGGAGGAGCTCGGCTCCACCGCTCAGTACGCCGGCTACAGCGCCTTCAAGGCCTGCAAGAAGTACCTGGCCAAGTGAATCGAAACGCCTGTGAAGGCGTGACATTCAGCTGAAGCTTGATACCCGTCGCATTCGCCAAGTCGAATGCGGCGGGTATTTTCTTGGAATATGAACAAGACGTCCCGTGCCACCGACAACGGCAAAGCCAAAGGCAAAAACAAGGCTAAAGCCAAGAAAAGCAATGCAACGGGACCTATTGCGTTCTTCGTCTCCCTGTTCATCATTGCCCTTGGCGCCATCCAATTGGTGTCCACTTTCCACACGTACGCCTTGAACCTTGCCGAGCTCAACAGTCTGAAGCGTGAGGAAGCCTCACTCGTCGCCAAGAAGCAGGAGCTTGAAAACAATATCAAGCGTTGGGATGACAAGGCCTATGTGACCGCGCAGGCACGAGAGCGTCTCGGCTTTGTATTCCCGGATGAACAGGCCGTCCGCGTGCTGCATCCGGAAGCGGTGACCGGTGACGAAACGCCATCGGACCAAAGCGACGGCAGTCAGACAACCTCAAAAAAGGTGCTTCCCTGGTACAGCGAGCTTGCGTACTCGTTCAAGAAGGCCGATGAACCGGTCAGCGAACAGTCCACCGGACAGACATCTGGTTCCGCCGACTCGTCAGACTCGGATGATGCGAATCAGGAGCAGGGCACCGACGGCAATTCATCTGCGTCTTCATCATCCGACGCCACCAATGATCAGAACACCACAGGGGAGGGAACCCAGCAGTGACCATCGACATCACATCCACAGCCAAGACCTTGGTCGACAACGTACTGTCCCAGCCGGCCGCCGAAGAGGATATCGCTGTGGTGCAACGTCAGCTCGGGCGCTACCCGCGAGGCATGGTCGCCGTGGGCGCACGTTGCGTATGCGGTCGGCCCCTTGCCGTGATTACACGCCCGGTGCTGCCCGGCGGCATCCCATTCCCCACAACCTGCTATCTCACCAGCCCGGAGGCGGTCAAGGCGGCATCCCATGTGGAGGCGGCCGGTGTGATGCAGCAGTATAACGAGATGCTTGCCGCCGATGAGCAGCTCAGGGCTTCCTATGAAACAGCGCATCAGCTGTATCTGGCATTCCGCCACGAGTTGGCGGTACGGCTGGGGGACAGCGAGGAGCATATCGAGGGTACGTCTGCCGGGGGCATGCCTGTACGCGTCAAATGCCTGCACGCATTGCTGGCGCAGTCCTTGGTGATGGGATCCGGTACCAATCCCATAGGGGATATGGTGCTTTCGCGCATAGAAGACGAGTTCAGCCCCACGGTCTGCCGCTGCGCAGTGGAAGACTAGCGGAATCGGTATTTGCAGACGCTGATTGGCAAGGAGAAGGACATGAGTGAGAAATCCGTTACCGTCGCGGGCATCGATTGCGGCACCAATTCCATCCGCCTGAAAGTGGCGCGTGTCGATGCGGACGGCATGCATGAAGTGGTACCGCGAATACTTCGTGTCATCCGTCTTGGCCAGGATGTGGACAAGACGCATCGTTTCGCCGATGAGGCTTTGGAACGTGCGTATGCTGCGGCCAGGGAATTCGCCGACGTGCTCGCCGAGCATCCCATCGACGGCTTGCGCTTCGTGGCCACTTCCGCCACGCGTGATGCCGAGAACCGTGAGGAATTCGAGGATGGCATCGAGCGCATTCTCGGTGTACGGCCCGAAGTGATTCCGGGCACCGAAGAAGCCGACTTGAGTTTCCTGGGCGCAACCTCCGTGGTGAACCGTGACGATCTTGAAGCGCCCTATGTGGTCGTGGATTTGGGCGGTGGATCCACCGAGTTGGTCATCGGCGGTGATGGCGTCACCAAGCCGACCACCCAAGTGCAGGGCGCGTTCTCGATGAATATCGGTTCCGTGCGCATGACCGAACGTCATCTGCACACGGACCCACCCACTGAAGAGGAGATCGCTCAGGCCGTGGCCGACATCGACGAGCACATCGATGAGGCATTCCGGCATGTGGATGCAGGCAAGGCACGTACGATCATCGGCGTGTCCGGCACGGTGACCACGATGACCGCTTTGGCGATCGGATTGAAGGAATACGACCATACCGTGGTCGATGGATACCGTCTGGGGCTCGAGGAGGCGTACGCAGTGGACGACCGGTTCCTGAGGATGAGCCGCGCCGAGCGTCGTGAATACAAAACCATCCATCCCGGGCGTATCGATGTGGTCGGCGGCGGTGCAGTGGTGTGGAACCGTGTACTAGCGCGCATCAGCGAAGCCGCGCGACGCGATCACGGTACGCCGATCGATTCATACGTGGCCAGCGAGCACGGTCTGCTGGACGGCATAGTCCTTGACTATGGACGCCGCCTGCTCGCCCAGCGCTGAATTCCGGCGGATAGCTCCTTCAGCCCCCTGTTGAGGGAGCCGAAGAAGCTGTCAAGACACGGTTGAGAGATACTCTCAGCGGGATGATTCACAGGACTAAGGTGCCTCCAGCGGGACTCGAACCCGCAAGCCGAAGCGATCGATTTTAAGTCGACTGCGTATACCGATTTCGCCATGGAGGCGCTGGCTGAAAGCCAACCGTACCATTGTACGTCATGTTGTGACGTATATCTGCCTGACGAGGGAGTCGGCAAGGTTATTCGCATGGCGCCTGATGATGTTCAGGGCGTTTTCCTGAAACAAATGCTCGTTAGGCTGTGTGACGTTGTGTTGGCAGAATGAATGAAACGAGGCAGCCATATGGTTTCACGTTGGACCGCAGTCGATCGCGTCGAGCAGGGCGCACTGCCCACCATGTTCGTCCAGGCCGTCATCGTAGGTACGGTGCTGACCATTGGCGCCATCGCCTGCTCGGGCCTCTATATCGGCATGACGGCCGATCCCAAGACGGGTGCGCCGATTGTGGCCTTGGTGCCCTGGATGGCGGTGAGCGTGCTGATCGCCGTTGTATTCACCTATATCGTCGGATTCGCCTTGCTCTGGTGCGCCGAAGCATTCACCACGCATATGCGCGAGCCATTCAAACCATGGGCCTACGCCGTGGTGGGATTGATTGGATATGCCATCTGGGGCCTGTTCGTGATGGGTTCCACGATGAATTCGCTTGATCAGGCAGTCAACGGCGTGGTGCTTGCCAATGCCGATATGATCGCTCTGACCTTCAACTATGCCGTGCTCGGATTCATCGCCATGCTCATTGCCAAGTGGTACGCCCCCAAGCTGGCGGTGAGAAGAACAGCGGTCATTGTCCTGTGCGTCGTGCAGATAGTGCTTGCCGTACTCGGGATCATTGTGGCGGTGATGCTGTTCGGTCAGATTGCCGCTGCGGCATAGTGCCCGGCACAGTCGCAGTAAGACGGCGACATTGATCCGCCTGACATCTGTGCCGCAGGCGGAGGTGAGCCAGGGACATGGCGTGTAAGGTGAATCAGTACTGTAGTGGTCTGCGTAAGGAGCGGTCATGTTCAGCGTACTTGATATGTTCACCGTCGGTGTGGGTCCTTCATCGTCGCATACCGTCGGCCCAATGGCTGCAGCCCATGCGTTTGCCACGTTCCTCGAAGACAACGATCTCCTCGCCCGCACCGCACGGGTCAAGACCACGCTGTACGGCTCCCTGGCGTTGACCGGCTTGGGGCATGGCACCGACCGCGCCGTGATGGCCGGTCTGGAAGGCAATCTTCCCTCCACGGTGGATACGCGATATATGCTGCATATCCGTCAGACATGTGCGCTGGACGATACGTTGAATCTTGCTGGCGTTGTGCGTATTCATTTCGAGTACGACCGGGATGTGGTGTTCGAACAGTGGAAGCGTATGGCTGCGCATCCCAATGGCATGCGTTTCCAGGCGTTCGATGCCGCGGGCTCATTGGTCGATGAACAGGTGTGGTATTCCATCGGTGGCGGTTTCATCCGTCAAGGCTCGCCTGATGACGCTGTGATCGGCATCCATGACCGGCCGCCTGAGGGGACTTCCTTCGCTGACGATGATGAGTCGTCATCCACCGATTTCGGCCCTGAGACTCCTTATCCGTTCGCATCATGTGCCGAGCTGGTCGCGTTATGCCACGAACACCATATGAGCATCGCCGAACTGGTTTGGAAAAACGAGACGGCCAGCCGCTCGGCCGTGCAGGTGCGTTCGATCATCGACAATATCTGGCGGGTGATGCGCGAATGTGTCAACAATGGATGCAGCTGCACTGAACCGACGTTGCCGGGAGGCCTCGATGTGCCCAGGCGCGCACCGAAGATGTACCGGCGCCTCGCATCCAACTCCGACGTGTTGCGCAATGATCGGCGGCGCAGGGATGCTGTCTTGGAATCATCGGATGCGGCGTGGGTGGATCTGTTCGCCTTGGCAGTGTCCGAGGAGAACGCCGGGGGAGGCCGTATCGTCACCGCCCCCACCAACGGTTCGGCAGGCATCATTCCTGCGGTACTGCATTATTACTGGCATTTCGTCGATGACGCCAGTGAGCAGGGAGTGGTTACCTTCCTGTTGACAGCCGGTGCGATCGGGTATCTTTTTAAGCGCAACGCCTCGATTTCGGGTGCCGAGGTCGGATGTCAGGGCGAGGTCGGTTCTGCGTGTTCGATGGCTGCGGCAGGTTTGGCGGCGGTGATGGGCGGGACCCCCGAGCAAGTGGAGAATGCGGCGGAGATCGGCATCGAGCACAATCTTGGACTGACTTGCGATCCGGTGGGCGGATTGGTGCAGATCCCGTGCATCGAACGCAATGCGATGGCGGCCAATACCGCCATCAATGCGGTGCGCATGGCCATGCTGGGGGATGGTTCCCATATCGTCACGCTTGATCAGGCGATTGCGACCATGAAACAGACCGGCGAGGATATGATGGCCAAATACAAGGAGACCTCCAAAGGAGGCCTCGCCGTCAACGTCGTCGAATGCTGATGGCTGTTTCCGCTCTCCGTCTCCCTCGGTGAGGGAGCCGGCCGGTCAATGTGGGCAGAGGGGAGTCGGAAACATGTACGGTAATCTCATATATCGCAACCGGAGAACAGACTTCCGCCAATGCCCGGGTGGTGCTATTCTAGTGCGCATTGTGTCTGACAAGGAGGACGTATGGCAGAGCAGATGCCCAAGGTGAATGCCGAATTCGGCTCCACGCCTGTGATCGAGTTCCCGACGCCTGAGGCGCCGAAGGGGCTCAAGGCCATTGAGCTGACTGAAGGTGATGGCCCGATGGTGCGTCGTGGTGACACGGTCACCGTGAACTACCACGGAGTGGTGTGGGGCAAGGACACGCCGTTCGATTCCAGCTTCGACCGTCATCAGCCTGCCAGCTTCGGCATTGGCGTGGGACAGGTCATCAAGGGTTGGGACCAGACCGTTCCGGGACATAACGTGGGCTCCCGTCTCGTGGTTTCCATTCCGCCGGAGTACGGCTATGGTTCCCGTGGCGTCCCGCAGGCAGGCATTGGCGGTGATGACACCCTGGTGTTTGTCATTGACATCATTTCCACTCGCTGACCTTTCAGCGCAACGGAACGCCGGTGTCATAGCCGGCGTTTTGCTATTCAAAGCGTCAATTCAACCAGTATTTCGTTAGAGTTCAGGAGGACAACATGGCTGAAGACAAGGTCTACCTGCTGACGCAGGAAGCATATGACAAGATGAAGGAGGAGCTCGCCCACCGTGAAGGCGAGCTGCGCGAGGAGATCGCCCATAAGATCGCCGTGGCGCGTGCCGAAGGCGACCTTTCCGAAAACGGCGGCTATCAGGCTGCGCGCGAGGCGCAGAGCAAGAACGAGGGGCGCATCACCGAGCTCACCGTCAAGCTGCGCGACTCCAAGATCATCGAGAACGCCCCGGAAGGCACCGTGGGCAACGGTTCCGTGGTGACCATCGAGCTCAATGGCAATGAGATGACCTATGTGCTCGGCACGCGAGACATCGTCTCCGGTACCGACTACGACATCATGACTCCGGATTCCCCGATCGGCAAGGCCATCGAGGGTGCCAAGGTCGGTGACACGGTGACCTACACCGCTCCGAACGGCCGTGAGCTGTCCGTGGTGGTCAAGGCGTCCAAGCCGCTTGCCTGACGCACGTGTTTCAGCCGCTTCTGTGCCGCACCGCGTAACATCACAGACAGACGGTGTGTGACGTCAAATGGCGCGACACAGTGGCGTAACACCGCGCATCAGCCCCTCCTCCCATGTGGGATGGAGGGGCTTGCCATATGTGCTATGTGCTATGTGCTATGTGCGCTTGCGATGGCGGTTCCCGTCAAGACCCCTGTTGTGGGTGGTTCTCGTTGTGGGAGGCTCTCGCTATGGAGACGATACGGAGCAACACGTCAACGGTGACGTAGGTTCGATTCGCGATCAGCTCCAGAGCGACACGATCACCATATAAATTGCCACCATATGGCAGGCGTACCCCGCCACGGTACCGCAGTGGAAGATTTCATGGAACCCGAAGACCCGAGGCCACGGATCGGGCTTGCGCAGCGCGTACACGATGGCGCCCAGGATGTAGCAGGCGCCGCCTGCGCACAGCAGGACCACCACTGCAGGGCCCGCATGCGGCGATTTCCAGAACAGTGCCATGAATGCCAGACCATAGATGCCGAAGACGATGTACACCACCGTATACAGCCATCGTGGTGCGTTGATCCAGATCACGTGGATGATCAGCGCCACCAAGGTACATGCCCACATCGAAATGATGATGAAATTACGCCAGAATGGTTGCAGGGCGAAGGAGACCGGCGTATAGGTGCCGGCGATGAGCAGGAAGATATTGACATGGTCGATGCGGCGCAGCACATCGGTCACCCGCGGGGTCCAGTCTCCCAGATGATAGCAGGCGGAATTGGTGAACAGGACGAGCGATGCGGTCATGAATACGGCGCAAGCCCATTTGAGTCCGGCACCTTGTGCCAGGCAGATGAGCACGATGCCGGCAGCCAGAGACAGGGGAGCGGCCACCGCGTGAATCCATCCGCGCATCGCAGGCTTGGGGCGGCCATGCACGTCCAATCTGATTTTGCGTTCCACTTCAGCGGGGGCGATGCCCTCGATTTTCAGGGCGCGGTTCTCGGCCTTGGCGAGCTTTCTGCGGGCTTTTTCCTCGGCTTTGGCGCGGATGGACTCCGCCTTGAACTGAGCTTTGGCTCGTACGGCGTCGGCCTTGGCCTGCAGGGCCTGTTCGCGCGCCTTGATGGCTGCGGCGCGCTTGTGCTCGATGGTGGAGTCAAGTCGCCGCGTGTCTGAGGTGTCATCGTGTTCCAGTGCCATAGTGCCCCCATCATAGTCGATGACCATCTAAGCCTTACGTTACCGTAACCTACGTTAACGTAAGTTATTGGATTGTCAATACCAACCCGCGGAACATGCGCGACGACGGGATGGGCGCGATGCGCGGCCATTGCGTATGATGGTGTGCATGGCTGATTTTTCACATATTCTTGCGACACGACCGGATTTCGATGACGACGACCGCGAATGGCTGCATCACCTCGTGGCTGACTGGCAGGTGGTCGCCGATCTGAGTTTCGCGGACCTGCTGCTGCTGGTCCAGAACGGTGACGGCAAATATGTGGTCGCCGAGCAATGCCGCCCCTCGACGGTGATGACATTACGCGGTGAGGATGTGGTCGGTGACGTCATGCCCGACGATATGACCGGTGAGCTCGACGCCGCCATGCAGTCGAACGTGGTGTTCCGCTCCACCGTGCTTCGGTCCGTCGGCAAGGCAACGGTATGCAACGTGTATGCGCCGGTACGCCGCAACGGCAAGACGTTGGGCCTGGTGGTGCGGGAGACCAATATGGCCACGCGTGAATCCAACGGACGGTATGAATCCGAAAGCATCAACGCCGGCAAACAGCTCTATGAGATGATTCCACGCGGACAGTTCCCCTATCAGGATTCGGTGATGAGTCAGCGCCATATCGCCCGGGTCGCCGACGGTTTCATCATCCTGACCTTCGACGGTGTGGTGCGCTATGCTTCCCCCAACGCCATCAGCTGCTTCAGAAGACTGGGCTTGCTCAGCACCATGCCTGGCCAGTATCTCAGCGAATTGGGTACCCAGCTGCTCAGAGAGAACGATCCGGTGCCGGAGACACTGCCATTGGTGCTGTCAGGCAAGGCCGCGGTCGATTCCGAACTCAATGCGAACAGGTCGGCGGTATCCATGCGGTCATTGCCGCTGTACGACAACAATGGCAGGGTCGGCGCCATCATCCTGTGCCGCGATGTCACTGAGCTGCGTCGTCGTGAGAAGGAGCTGCAGACCAAGAACGCCACCATCTCCGAAATCCATCACCGTGTCAAGAACAATCTGCAGGCGGTATCGGCGTTGCTGAGGTTGCAGGCGCGCAAGACCAAGTCCGAAGAGGTGAAGAAGGAGCTTCAGGAGGCGCAGCGCCGCGTACAGACCATTGCTATGGTGCACGAGGGATTGAGCCAAACCGCCGACGAGATCGTGGACTTTGACAAGGTGATCTCCAACTTGCTGCATATGGCCGTGGACCTGGCCACCATGAAGGATCAGGTGATCAATGTCAACTTTGTGGGTAAATTCGGCATGATGCCGGCCCAGGACGCCACGCCGCTCTCCCTGGTGCTGACGGAGCTCATCACGAATTCCGTGGAGCATGGGTTCGAGGGGCGCAAGGAAGGCACCATCACCATTTCGGTGGGACGTTCCGGCCCCAACCTCAACGTGGTGGTCGAGGATGACGGCACCGGTCTGGGCTCCGAGGAACAAGGCGGCATGGCGCGGTCTTCCGGCTCCGGCCTGGGTACTCAGATCATCAATACATTCGTGACCAATGATTTCGGCGGATCCGTGCATTGGGAGCCCCGCCGTGAAGGCGGCACTCGCGTGGTGCTCAATATGAAGCTGCGCGCCGCGCAGGATGAATGATGAATGACGTCCTGCATGGTGTCCGGAGACGATGACACCTCCGATACAGGAAAACCCTCCCGGCGGGGAGGGTTTTCCTGACATTGCGCGAAAGAGAAAATCAGATCTGCATCTGCATGGCCTGCGAACGGCGGGCGCGCATGGCGCGACGCTTCAGAGCCCGGCGCTCATCCTCGCTCAAGCCGCCCCATACGCCGTAGTCCTGATTGGTGTCCAATGCGCACTTCAGACACGCGTCAATCACCTTGCAGGTGCGGCATACGGCCTTAGCCTCTTCGATCTGCTGATATGCTGCGCCGGTGTTGCCCACCGGGAAGAACAGTTCCGGATCCTTATCGCGACATGCGGCCTTGGCTCGCCAATCAAAAGCGCTGCTCATTGCTTGCCTCCCTTAAAAGCCACGTGGCTGATTGTTGTTCCTTGACTTCATACTAGGTAACCACGAACCGTGTTGATTTTCAAGAGGTTTCACCCAGAAAATACCGACTATTTCACGATGAGCACTGTACAAGCCGTGCCGAGGATCCCGTGATGAGCACCGCTCTGCCGGGCGTGTCGATATCGCGTTGAGTCATGGTCGCGAGCAATGGGGACGGGATGCCGGCCATCATATCGTTGGTCTTTTCGCCGCTGGGGAACACGATTCTGATGGAGCAGTGCTCAGGTATCCGGATGTGACGCATGGATGACGCCGTGAACAGTACGGTGATGTTCGGGTCCGCCAATGCCTGCCGGAATCGCAGGGCCTGCTCTTCGGCGAGGAACGGGTCGAACAGGGCATCGGAATCGTCGACCAGCCATATCATCCGAGGCGGCTCAGGCGCAGGAGCGTCGGCAAGGGCATGACTGATGACGCCGGCATGGCGTATGGCGCGTGTGCTCCAGACGCCATGTTCGCATCGGCTGATGCGTACCATGATGCCGTCAATGGCTTGGCATTGGACGGCAAGGACGTCGAGCAGGGTGCTCTTGCCCCTCCCGTGCCCTCCGATGATGCCGATATTGCCGCGATTCAGCGCTACGAGGGCATCGCTCAACGATATGCCGTCATCTTGGATGCCGAACCAGACATGTTCCTGGTCGGATTTGGATGCGGATGGTCGGTTCGGCGAAATGCGCGACGGCAGGGGAGCGGAGAACAGTGCCGGTGCCCGGTCCATGCCCATGAACCGTGCGGCCAGCAGAATCTGCCGACGGATCCGTGTGAGGCTGTTCGCAGGCGAGCATCGCAGGGCGGTCACCCGCTCGGAATCATTGCAGTAGGCCGCGCCCGGCATCGTCGGACTGATGCGGGCGGCGCGGCCGTCTCCCAGCAGTTCCGAAGATTGCATGTCATCACGGACACGAAGGCATATGTTCACCGCCATATTCGCTTTCATGTCCGTGCTGACCTGACCAAGGGGATTCTGCGTGCATGCGATGAGATGCATGCCCAATGAACGCCCCAGGGAGGCGATGCGCACCAGTCGATTGATGTAATCCGGCAACTGGTCCTTCAGTGCGTGAAATTCGTCGATAACCACCATCAGTCGAGGAGGAGGGTGCGGTACATCATCGATATGCGAGGTGCGATACTCGGCTGTGAGCCTTTCCCGTCGTGTCAGTTCGGCTTCGAGGGCGCGCAACGCCCGTGCCGCATGGGGTAAATTCAGGTCGCAGACGCTGCCCACGCTGTGCGGGAGCTGCTCGAGATCCCTGAATGCGGAACCGCCTTTGAAATCAAGGAATACGAAGTTCAGCCGGTCCGGTCCGTTGTGGGCGGCCAGCGCAAGACACCAGCTCTGCAACAACACCGATTTGCCTGAACCGGTGGTTCCCGCGACAAGGGCGTGCGGTCCGGACCGACACAGATCCAGATGATACGGTTCGTCTCCTGTCGTTGTGCCTATCGGCACATTCCACTGAGCGGATGCGAGCCAGCGATGCACCATGGTCCGCCAAGGCGACGTCCCGAGATCGAGCAGTTGCTCCAGAGCGATGCAGTCGATGTCGGGGAATACGGGGATGACGGGGGTGGCTTGAGGCTTGGCTGGGATGCGTGTGTCGGACCCTTCTGTGGGAAGGTGCGTCCCGGGGCCAATCATGGGTGGGGAATCCGTGGCGGTGTCGACATGCTGACGGAATGAAGGCGAGGCGATCAGCAATGATGCCAGGCAGCCGAATGCTCCGGGAAGAATCATGAGCGCATACATCCATTGCCCTTGGACCATCATGATGATGACCATCATGAGCTGTGCCGCTAGGGGTGCCGTCATGGCGCAGACCATGATATAAGGCCGCGCCTTGGCCATTCGCCGGACGGTGCGTGTGCGGCGTCGCGGCCGGTTGCGGACATGGCCCATATGCGCTGATGGGCCGTAATGTGATGTGGTGCGTGCCATGCATCCAGCGTGAAGGACGTCTGGGCATATCCGCAAGCCGAAACGGGTTATGTGGTTCTAGCTTGCGGAGTTATCCACAATGACTGCATGGGCGTGCCCGCACGGGTCTACAGCATGAGGGGAAGAGGGAGCGCTGATGAATGGCGCTGGCGAATGGCACCGATGGGGCCCGAATCCGTCCCGTCTCAGCCTTCGGCAAGCGTGCCGACCACGCCGGTGGCATGCGTGCCGGCAGCCAGCTCCGAGAACAAGGCGGTGTTCTTCTCATCGTCCAGTAGCACCGATGATCCGATGCCGTCCACGTAATAATCGGGGTCGGTCCAATACACACTGCCGGAAATGCCGTGCGATCCGGTCGAGTCCTTGAAAGCGAGCGCCATGTCGATCAGGCTCAACGGCGAGGCCTGTTCATCGACGGTCAACGCGCTGAGGCCCGCTTCGGCAACGGCCATCACGGTCTTTGGATTGGACAGGGTCGCTCCGCTGGAGGCTTTCTTGATGATGGCTGCGATCACCTGACGCTGCCGTGCATTGCGGCCGAAATCGCCGTTGGCGTCCGCATATCGCATGCGTGAGAACGCCAATGCCACACCGCCGTCGGCATGATGACACCCGGCTTGCCAGTTGAGCCCTGAATCCGGGTCCTGCACGTCTTGGTCGTAGCACAGGTCAATGCCGCCGAGGGCGTCCACCACCTGCTGCAGTCCTCCGAATTTGATTTGCGCCACATGGTCGATCTTCTGCCCGGTGATGTCTTCGACCTGTGCGACCAGTGTCGTGCGTCCCAGCAGCTGCGAGACGGCGTTGATCTTCATGTACTGGTCGTCCACTTGCATCAGGGAGTCACGCGGAATGGAAATCAGTGAACTGGGACCGCTCTTGGGTTTGGTGAGCACCAGAATCGTATCGGTTCGATATCCGGTGACATCGCTTGAGCCATCACGTTCGTCGGAGCCCAGTATCAGCCATGTCGAGGCAGGGGTGTCGGCGTGATTGGTCAGATAGTCCGTTTTGTTCAGGCGGCCATCCACCCAATGCCATGCGCCGAATACGCCCAATGCCAGAGCCGACAGGATGATGACGACTGCATAGAGTGCGATGCGCCCGGCACGATGTCGCTTCGTCGGAGGACGTACGACTGCGGATGCTGCCGAGGGGCGCGTGATTGCCGCGAACCGCTGTTGCGAATCGGACCGGGGGCGGCTGTTCGCGGACAACGCTGGCGATGCCGATTGGGCTGCGTTCTGGGATGAGCCGGAGGAGCGACGCGCGCGCGTCGGGGCGCTGTTGCGCGGGTCCGCCGTCCGGGAGACAGATCCCGATGACTGCCGTCTTCCGGTATCGGGGGAGAAGCTGGGCGGTACTGCGGCAGGACCTGACGGACCGCCTGCCGAACCGGATCGTCTCGGTGCCGAAGGCGCAAACGATGCCGGGACGGATATGGGACGCTGCAGGTGATATTGCGGTAGCGGCGACTGCGATGATGTGGAGGAGCTGGGAATCTGGCCTGACGGTCTGGTTCGGCGACCCGCGGGAGGGGCGAAGCTTGGCGGATTGACGTGCTGCTCCGCTTCACCTGATTCCTGCGTCATGCATAATCCTCCTGATATTGTCACGTGTCTGTTGACACTTTGGCACAGCTTATGCCTATGGCGGCGGGGGGATGCTGTTCCTCCCCAGTAACGGCACATACATGGCACATCTGACGGTGGCGGACGAATGATGTGATGCATATTCGTTCGCCATGGGCTCATGTTCTTATAGCACATCATTGGGTGAACAAAGGTATTGACACGAGATGGAATTTGACAAAATTCAAGTATCATGTGTGTAATTTAGGCGTATGAAAACATCAGGGGCAGGGAGGATCGCATGTGGGGTGTGATCGACGATTCCTCCGATGAGCCGATGCAGAATCTGTGGGGACTTTTCCGACCCGATGGTGATGTCTCTTGGCAGCACAAAGCGTTGTGCGCGCAGACCGATCCTGAGGCGTTCTTTCCGGAAAAAGGCGGTTCCACGCGTGATGCCAAGCGCGTATGCGCCAAATGTGAGGTGCGCGAGCAGTGCCTGAAGTGGGCCATCGAGCATGATGAGCGGTTCGGCATCTGGGGTGGTATGAGCGAGCGCGAACGCCGACGGTACAAAAAAGAGCATAGGGAGCAGGCGTAGGCGTATATATGGTTCACGCCATGTGCCACATGGGCCATGCGGGAAACATGAGGCACATGCCGAACGCGTGTAGGGACGTGTGTGCACACGTCCCTTTCAAGGTTGTTGCGTACACTGGGGGTTTATGAGTCCAACAGCGAATGACGATATCCATAATGCATTGGCCAATGCCATGGCTGCGCGACCATACACGCATCGACAGGATGTGGATGCCGGGGTGGCGGCCGTGGTCACGGTGGAGGATGACACGCGGTTTCTTGAGGCGACTCTTCATTCGCTGCTGATTCAGAGCGTATTGCCTGGCGTCATTGTTATCGCGGATGCCACCGGACGCACTGGCCAGTCGTTGAAGACCTCGTTTGAGGTGATTCCATCGCCTTCGGGCCCTGTGCTCGAAGTGCCGCAGGCGAAACAGGTGAGCATCCAGATTGTGAAGGCCAATGGGGCCCGTTCCTTCGGCGATGCGGTGAGCAAAGCCGTCAAAGCCGCGGAACTGGATGTTTCGACGCGCGCCTTATGGCTGCTCCATGATGATTCACGTCCGTCGGACGCCGTATGCCTGGAGCATCTGCTGGAAGCCTGGCGAAACACGCCCGGGGCGAGCATCCTGGGATGCAAGCAGTGCGATTGGGAAGGCGGGCACCTGCATGACGTCGGTATGTATGCCGGCTCGCATGCCGTGCATTCCCTGGTGGTGGATGGCGAACCCGATCAGGAGCAATATGATGGCCGGCGGGATGTGTTCGCGGTATCCCTGGCCGGTGCTCTGGTGTCTTTTGACGAATACAAACGGTTCGGCATCAACCCGTGGCACACCACGTACGGCGAATCGATTGATTTCTGCCGTCGTATTTGTCTGGGCGGCGGGCGCGTGGTCGTTGTGCCGCAAGCGGAGATCGCGCATCGTCGTGCACGGTTCGAGGGTATCCGTACGCGCGGAGGCGAACCATTGGAACATGCGCGTACCCGCGGCCCTGTCATGGGAGTGGCGCGTACGCAGCAACGTTATCTGTATACCGATGTCGGCATGTCGTTGTGGATCGTGTTGTGGCTGTGGCGCCTGATATGCGGTTTCGGTATGGCCATCGCCATGCTGTTCCGCAAGAAGCCGTATGAGGCTTTAGTCCAGCTGTGCCTGCCGTGGCTCGCGTTGACCGCCATTCCGGGAGCGGTCCGTTCCCGGAGGCTGGTCTCCCGGCAGAGCAGCGTGTCCATGGCCTCGCTGCGCGTCCTCCAGGCCGATCGCAGGCAGATCAAGCAGTTTCACGACCGCCGTGACGCCTTTGAGGCCCAGAAGAACATGGTGCTGCTCAGCCCATTGGAACGCGCGCATCTGCGGATGCGTCTGGCTCAACGGTGGGCTGCTGCTGCAGGCATGGCCCTGGTGTGTTTCCTGACTGTCATGGTGGCGTATTGGCCGGTATTCAGACAGGTGTTCTCGGACGGCTCGTTGGCTTCGAATCGGCTGCTGCCCACTGGCGCCAGCTTCCGTCAGCTGGTCCAGTCCGCCACGACGCCGTGGGTGTTCGGTTCGGGATCGGGTGTTCCTGCGCCTCCCACGCCGTGGCTGTTGGTGTTGATGGCGGTTTCGGTCGTGACCGCCGGCCATGTGGCTGCGGCCCTGTCGGTCATACTGTTCACCGCGGCGCCGTTGAGCGCACTGTCGTTCTGGGCGTTGGCCGGCATTTTCACCCGGTCCGATGTGGTTCGTGTTCTGGGCGGATTGCTGTGGGCCTCAACCGGCGTGATGTTCGGATGGTATGCGCAAGCGAATCTGCCGATGCTCACGGTTCTGGTGTTTTTGCCTGCGGCGTTCGCCTTCGTGTTCCGCGCGGTGGGCATGTACCATACCGAGGATCCGCTGAAGCCTCGCACGTCCGTGCAGGCGGCCGCCATCTCGTCGTTGTGCTTTGTGCCGGTCATCGCTGCGGAACCGCAATTGTTGCTGGCGTTGGTAGTCGCATTCGTCGCGTTCCTGCTGTTCGTCAAGCGCAAACGTCTGGCTCTGCTGCTCATTCCGGTGCCTGCGGCCTTCGCCGTCGCCCCGACTCTGGTCAATTCGATTCGATATGCGCACGAAGGTGCGTGGCGTCAGGTGTTCGGCGACATCATGCTGCCGACCACTGAGGCGAATGGATCGCCCGCCGCACTGAGTCTGTTCTCTTCGACGCAGCGTGCGCTGGGGTGGGACCCCATGTCCGGGAAACCGGCTGATATCGCGTTGGCCGCTCTGTTCATCGTCGTCACGCTGTTGGCCGTCATCGCACTGGTGCTGCCGTTCGCCTTGCGGACATCCCGCCTGATGTGGGTGCTCGTCGTCTGCGGTGCCGCGCTGGCCATGGTGTCCAGCCGCATCGCCATCGCGGTGGATGCCGATGGCGTAGTGGCGGGCTCTGCCGAGCCTGGTATCATACTGATGATCATGGGCTTCCTCTCATGCGCCTGCCTGGTCGCGGGCGGCGCCGTGAAACGGTTCCATCCGTTGCATGTCTCCGCCGAGCATCTTGATGCGCGATACGATGCCGGCCGTGTTGGACGATATGTGGTGGCCGGGCGTCTCGTACTCGCTGTGGTGCTTGCTGCGTGTGTGGTGATTCAATGTTGGTATGGCTTCGAACGCCATAGTGATGAGGGGCTTGAGATGTCCCGATCGGGCCTTCCCATGGTGACCGTCGATTATCTGGCATCCGGTGCCGACCATCGTGTACTGGCCATCAGCGCGCCGACCCGTAACTCCATCGATTATTCGGTGATGCGTACCTCGAGGGGTGATCTTATCGACAGTTCGCCGATCACCCGAGTCCGGTTGCTTGACGGCTCCCACGATGACATCGACACGAAACTCGCCCAAGCGGGTGCGTCATTGCTTGCCAATCCTGATGCCCAGGCCATCCAGACGATCAGCGACCTCGGTTTTGGCGGCATCTACGTGGCTGCCAACGGACAGGCGGAAACGGCAGGTTCCCCCTATGAGCAACTGAGCGCCAACATCGCCGCATCCAATGGCACCCAGTCATTGGTCGCCACGGAACAGGGCAGCTATTATCGTCTGACTCTGCAGAACACCGACACGCAGAACGTGGATACATCCTGGCAAAGACGAACGCAGCAAAGCGTCTGGCGCCATGCGTGGCTCATTTGTCTCGGTGTGATTATGGTCATCTATTGCCTGGTCGCTGTTCCGAGGAGGAAACTGTCGTCCGGATTGGAGGAGGAAGCAGCATGAGCAGACGCATCACTTCGGGCGCAAGACACGTCACCAATATCGTGCTCGGCGTCATCACCACCATTCTGCTCGTGGCGGCATTGACGGCACTGTTCGTGATTCCCGGCCCGCAATCCTGGACGGATACGGTCGCCGCCACCGACGACGCCATAGACCAATCAGTGAGTCCCACTCAATCCGAACTCTATTGCCCCGCTCCCATGGGCTTGGCCGACACGGGTACCTACGGCGACAGCGCGTTCCAATCCTCGGTCGGCAATCTGAGCACCCAGGCAAGGTACGCCGCGTTCGGCTCCGTGTACACCTCGATGGTGTCCGCATTCGGGGGAAGCGCCAGCACAAGTGATGTGACGCTGAAAGACCGTGATCTCACCGATGACGCCGATGTGAAGACCGGCGCACAGCAGGTGACGGATTCTGCTCTTATGGATACCCGCATGCTGCAGGCTGCCGAAGGAACGGGAAGCACAGGTACCATTGCATCCTGGGCGGATGATGGCGATCTCAAAGGCGTGTCCGCCGCGTCATGCATACCTACATCACTGAGCCAGTCGTTCCTGTTGACCGGCAGTATGACAGGAACCACGCAGCAGCTCATCGTCGCCAATCCCTCCACGAAGCCGACATCGGTGGATCTGGCGATCTGGGGTTCTCACCAATCAGGGAAGCTGGCGTTGTCCACGCAATCCGCGCTATCGGTGCCGGCGGGAGGCGAGGCCTCGCTGGATCTGTCCGCCGCGGTTTCCGACCAGGATGGTCTGTATGTCACGGTATCCAGCAAGGAGACCCCCATCGCCGCTGTGGTGCGAACCGTCACCATGGATGGGTTGACGTCGAAAGGTTCCGATTTCGCATTGCCGCTGTCAGGCATGTCGAATGCCTCCGTATCACCTTCGGTGGAAGCGGGGGATGAGGTGACCGCCTACCTGTACACCCATGCGGATACTGCCACCGAACTGTCTTGGATCACCTCGCATGGTCTGGTACAGGCAGAAAAGGCGACCCTGACTGATGGGCAGGTGAGTGTCGTGGATTTGGGGAAGGCTCCTGATGGGGCGCTGGGTGTGATGTCCACTGCGGAAGACAAGTTGGCGATGAGCATCAAGACTGTCCGCGCCGGCGACGGACAGCAGACGGATTTCGCGCTGGTGAACGCCGCCGCTCCTGTACGCCGTTCCGGTGTCGTCGTGCCTGATGGGGTGACCGCGACATTGACGGTGGCGAACACCTCGAACCTCGAACAGACGGTAACTGTGCATGCGTACAACGCCGATGGCGACGCGTTGGACAGCAAGGACATCACCATCGGCGCGAATTCCGCAGAACGCATTGCAGCCAAGGATTTCAACAAGGATGGCTCCTCGGCCACGATTTTCATGATGACCGACGATTCGCACAAGGTGGCGTGGAACGCTCGTCTTACCCGTGACGAACTCGGTGACGGGAAGATTGCAGGCATCTCGTCGGTGGAATCCGTGTCGTTGATGCCGATGACCGCCCATGTCTGGGCGCACAGCAACGCGGGCATCGTCCGGTGATCATTTTGGTGATTATCGGACGATGATAGCCGGCGTGGAACGGAATTCGCTCGCCGGACAGGGTGTCGGACAGGATGCATGCGGCTTCAGATGAGCGATTACAGACCCCAATCGGGGTCTATTTCCTCCGGGCGGCGACCATAGAGTTCCGCAACGCGTGAAACCACTTCATCACGGATGGCCAGCTGCAATTCCAGCTTGGTCGGCGCCTCCGTCTGGAGAGGCATGCGGTACAGCACCACGCGTGCGGGAATCCCATGCGATGCCGGGAAACACTGCGACGTCAGGTTCGGTTCGATCTGCCAGGGAACCGGATCAGATGGCGGCACGTCTTCCACCGCGAATTGCAATGGACGGATCAGCTCGGGCCATGCGTCATTCAATCGGCGGATCTGCGCCGCCACCATATCGTCGAACATGCCGGTACGCGTACGGTATCGCGGCATACGAATGCCGAACATCGGGGTGCGCGTGCCCCGTCCATGACGGTTGCGGTAGACTCTGGCGTTCCATGGTGGCTGAAGCATGTATTCCACCATAGGACAAGGCGAAGGCAACATGCGCTAGGATTGGTGCAGTGATAGCAATCTCGTCAGCGAGGAGGGCACGACGAATGCCTGTGCAATCGTGGACCGAACTTGATTTGGATGAACTTTGCGCGCAGGCGCACCTCTTCGGATTCGACCTGGATAATACGCTGGCCAGTTCCAAGCAGCCGATGGAACCTGCCATGGTGGAACGATTCAGCGAACTCACCGCCCGTTGCCAGGTGGCTCTTATTTCTGGTGGCAGCATGGCTGTAGTGACCATGCAGGTGTTGGATGTGCTCAATGATCGAGCCAATCGGGACAATCTTCACGTCATGCCCACTTCAGGCTCCCGGTATTATCGTTGGCGCGGCAACGAGTGGACCCTGATCTACGCGCACGATCTGGATGAGCCGGTGGCGAAGGCCATCACATCCAGCTTTGAACGACACGCGAAGGAACTCGATCTATGGGAGGACCGGGTATGGGGGCCACGCATCGAGAACCGAGGAAGCCAGATCACGTTCTCGGCGCTGGGCCAGTACGCCCCAGTAGCGGCCAAACGGCAATGGGATCCTGACGACAGCAGAAAACAGGCATTGGCCGCGCTGGTCAAACAGGATTTCCCTGATCTGAAAGTTCGTGCGGGAGGATACTCCAGTGTGGACGTCAGTGAGCATGGTATCGACAAGTCCTATGCGGTTCGCACCATCGCCGGTCTGCTTGACATTCCGGTGTCGAGCATCGTCTTCGTCGGCGACCGCATGACGCCGGAGGGGAACGATTACCCTGCAGTCGAGGCAGGTGCGGTCGGGGTGAAGGTGCGTAATCCCGAGGATGCCTTGGGACTGCTGGATGCGCTGTTGGCCAGAATACCGGCGCAATCGTAAGGGCCGATCCCATGAACGGGCCGCAGACGCCGGCGGCATGCATGATTCATGCCGACAATGATGGGGTGGCACATGCCTCGCCATACATGTCCTATGCCGGCAGCCTGGTGAATCGATCATGGCGAACGGTGCGCGATCTGCTGTTTCCCCGCGGATGCGCCGGCTGTGACCGGCCTGATGCCGTATTATGCCCGCAGTGTGCCGCGCTGTTCGCCCAATGCCGGCGCCGCGAGCTCATAGGTGGCGCTACGCTCGGGGGAGCGCCGGATACCAGAGGCGTTCCGGTCTGGTCGGCTGCCGTGTATCAAGGCACTGTTCGACATGCGATTCTGGAATGGAAGGATCATGATGATGTGGAGCTTGACGCCGTGTTCGCTGGCATCATGGATATGCTGACGGTTCGTGCCGCAGTGGCTGGTCGATGCCCGGCAGACAGGCCGCTGCTGGTGGTCCCTGCGCCATCGTCATTGCAATCGATGCGCAGACGTGGACGCAGGCATACCTTGCCTTTGGCTCGTGCGGTGGCCAGGTCGTTGCGTGCACAGGGGATCCGGGCGGAAGTGTCACCCCTATTGACCAGCAACGCGTCCGGTGGCCGTTCCGTGCAACAGACATCATCCGCGCAACGCGCGAAGCGCATCGGAGGCCGAATCGTGATTCGGGAAAAGGCGTTGCAACGGGAAGCCCCGGTGGTGCTGGTGGATGACATCATCACCACCGGAGCCACGTTGCGCCAATGCGTGAAGGCTCTGGAACTCGGGGGAGCGAACGTGGTCGGTGCACTGACGCTCGCATCCGCGGTCATGCGGGATTTCGATCTTCGCTGATGTGATATTTGGGCAGCGTGATTTCGAAATCAGCCCCACGGTCGTCGTCGACGACCTTGACGTTGCCGCCGTGCAGTTGGGCGGCCCACCGGGCGATGGAAAGACCGAGTCCGGTACCGCCGGATTCGGTGCCGGGGCCGGACTTGCCTTTGACGAAGCGACGGAAGATGGCGGACCGATCCTCCGGGGGAATCTGAGAACCGAAATTCACGACATTGGTCACGATGGTGCCGTTGTTGGCATCCTCATGTGCATCGATCAGCACGGTGGTACCATCCGGGGAATGCTTGAGGGCATTGGCGATGATATTGGTGAACAGCTGGCGGAGACGATCCTGATCGCCTTCCATCGTGATATCCGGGTTCACATGCAGCTGGATATCATGCGCATGCCCGCCATCGGTGATTTCCAAAGGTTCGATGGTTTCATCCAGGAACTGCGCGACGTTGAACCGTTCGATGTTCAGGCTTGCGGCCCCCGCCTCCATACGGCTCAGGTCTAGCAGGAATGCGATGAGATCGGACAGACGCTGGGTCTGTGTGAGGATGCTTTCCATATTGGCCGGAGTGGGTTCCGTGACGCCATCGGCCATATTTTCGACCATGGCTTGCAGTGCGGAGACAGGAGTGCGCAGCTCATGGCTGACATTGGCGATCATGTCAAGGCGCATCTTATCGGCATGCTCGAGCTCTTCGGCCATTTCGTTGAAGGAGCGCGCCAGCTGTCCCACTTCATCATGCCGGTCGGGATCGATGGTCACCCGCACCGTGTAATCGCCGTCGGCCATTGACTCGGCCACGTCACGCATCTGACGCAGGGGAGCGGTGATGCCACGTGAGAAGAAATAGGTGATGCCCAGGGCCACCACCAAGGTCAATGGCATGGCAATCCAACCGGACCAGCCGTATTTCAGCAGGAACCAGCACATTATGAAAGCGATGGCGGTGGCGCATACTATGAGCGCGCTGAGTTCCAGCTTCAACGAGGAGAACAAATCAACCGGCTTGACGCCTATGACGCCAAGCCGGGATTGCTTGCGTTTCGCAGTCGGTGTCATCACTCGGTCGGAGGTTCGAATGCGTATCCCACGCCGTGCACCGTACGAATCATATCTGCGCCGAGCTTGTGACGCAGCGCCTTGACATGGCTGTCCACGGTTCGCGTGCCGGACGCGTCCACCCAGTCCCATACCTCCTCAAGAAGCTTTTCGCGGGTGAGCACGGACTTCGGTCTGCGCGCCAGTGTGGCAAGCAGATCGAACTCGGTGGGGGTCAGATGCACCTGTTCGCCGTTCAGTGTGACGATGCGTTGCGCCGGATCGATAATCATGGCGCCGAAATCGAGGATCTTCTCGTTCTCGGCGTTCTTGGCGATTACCTTGGCGCGTTCCACACGGCGAAGCAATGCCTTGCAACGGGCGATGAGCTCGCGCATGGAGAATGGCTTGGTCATGTAATCGTCCGCGCCGGCACCCAGCCCTATGACCTTGTCGGTTTCGTCATCGCGTGCGGTGAGGATCAACACCGGCACCGGGCGTTCGGCGACAATGCGCTTGGTTGCCTCGAGCCCATCCATCACCGGCAGCATGATGTCCATGATGACCAGATCCGGTCTGAGCTGCGAGGCCGCCTGCACTGCCGAGGCGCCGTCACCGGCAACGCGTGCGCTCCAGCCTTCGGCGGTGATGCGCTGGGCGATGGCGGTGGCGAGCGTCGGTTCGTCCTCCACCACCAGCACCGTGCGCGCAGCAGTGTTCTGACGTGCTGTGGTATTGAGCATAAACAGTTACCTTTCAGCCTGATGGCTAGTTCAGTCTTCTGGCTTCAAGAATACAACCCCCAATGCAGGTACGGTGATTTTCGCGGAGAACGGGCGGGAATGGTATTCGCCCTTCTCTGCCTCGAACGTGCCGTTGTGGATATCGGACCCTCCGTATTGGGCGTCGTCCGTGGTGAATACCTCTGTCCACTTGCCGCCGGTGGGCAGAGCCACCTGATAATCGGACCATGCCTCTCCGGAGAAGTTGACCACTACGGCCAGAGTCTCCCCCTTGGAGCCGATGCGCAGGAAGCTCAGCGTGTTGTGATCGGCATCGTCACTGGTGAGCCACTGGAAGCCAGCCGGATCGAAATCCTGGCTCCACAGTGCCGGATTCGCCTTGTAGAAGGCATTGAGGTCGCTGACGAAATGCTGAATCTGGCGATGCTCCTGCCAGTTGAGGCAATCCCAGTCGATGGAGGCGTCGTGGTTCCATTCGCCCCATTGCGCCAGCTCATTGCCCATGAAGGACAGCTTCTTGCCCGGGTGTGCCCATTGGTAGGCGAACAGGGAGCGCACGCCGGCCAGTTTCTGCCAGCCGTCGCCCGGCATCTTCCCGTAGACGGAGCCTTTGCCGTAGACCACCTCATCATGGCTGATGGGCAGCACGTAATGCTCCGAATAGGCGTACACCATCGAGAAGGTGATCTCATTGTGATGCCATTTGCGGTTGATAGGCTCCTCATGCAGATACTCAAGGGTGTCGTGCATCCAGCCCATGTTCCATTTGAGCCCGAATCCGATGCCGCCTGCGCTGGTGGGGGCGGTGATGCCCGGCCACGCGGTGGACTCCTCGGCGATCATCATGATGCCGGGGTTGTTCTTGTATGCAGTGGCCGTGGCCTCCTTGAGGAAGTCGATGGCTTCGAGATTTTCGCGTCCGCCATAGATGTTCGGCCTCCACTGACCGGGTTCGCGGCTGTAGTCGAGGTAGAGCATCGAGCTGACGGCATCCACGCGGAGGGCGTCGATGTGCAGTTCCTCCAGCCAGAAGAGGGCGTTGGCCACGAGGAAGTTCCGCACTTCACGGCGGCCGAAGTTGAAGACATAGGTGCCCCAGTCGGGATGCTCGCCGCGCAACGGGTCCGGATCCTCATACAGCGGCGTGCCGTCGAAGCGGCCGAGCGCGAAACCGTCCTTCGGGAAGTGGGCGGGCACCCAGTCCATGATCACGCCGATACCGGCCTGATGGAACTTGTCCACCAGATAGCGGAAATCATCCGGGGAGCCGAGGCGGGAATCCACGGCGTAGTATCCGGTGACCTGGTATCCCCAGGAGCCGGAGAACGGATGCTGGGCGAGGGGCATGAACTCGACATGCGTGTATCCCTCTTGTTTGACGTAGTCTACGAGCTGCTTGGCCAGATCCCGGTATGTCAGTCCTTCCTTCCAGCTGGCGGCATGGACCTCGTAGATGGAGACCGGGCCGCTGGTCGGATCGGAGGCGCGACGCTTGGCCAGCCATGCATCATCGTTCCACTGATAATGCGAGTCGGTCACGATGGATGCCGTGTTCGGCGGAACCTCATGCTGACGCTCCATCGGATCGGCCTTCATCTCCCACTGATGGTTGGCGTTGAGAATCTGGAACTTGTAGCGTTCGCCTGCGCCGATGCCGGGAATGAAGAGCTCCCATACGCCGGAGGAACCCAGCTCACGCATGGCGTGAAGTCGTCCGTTCCAGCCGTTGAAGTCGCCGACCACGCGCACGGCATGCGCATTCGGCGCCCATACGGAGAATGAAGTGCCGACCAGCTGTTCGCCGACGACGCCCCGGGTATCGCCCATCGGGTCGTCATAGCGGAGCACATGGGCGCCCAGCGCCTCCCACAATCGTTCATGGCGACCTTCGCCGAACAGGTAGGTGTCCATGTCGCCGAGCGTGGGCAGATAGCGATAGGGGTCATCGTCGATGACGACCTCGCCGTTCTCCCATTCGGTGCGTATGCGGTAGTCGGGAACTGCCGGATGCTTGGCGTCTCCTGCTGCGGGTAGCGTCACCACGAATACGCCGTTGTGCTCGTGGTGCATGACGTAATCACCGTCCTGGGTGTTGATGGCGACGGTTTTGGCCGAGGGGCGCAGAACACGGATGGTCACGGTGTCGGCATGCTTGCCGATGCCGAGGTGCCCACCGAGAATCTCGTGCGGGTTGTAGAACTCGCCATTGCTCACGGCGTCGAGGTCGCTTTCGGCGACAGGCACGGTGATGGTATCTTCGTTGATCTTGGTTTCAGTATCCATGCCCCAAAGTCTACGTGTGTCAGCGCGTAAAACGCCGTATTAACGCGGCAAATGCGGCGAAATTCTGCTGTTGCTCGCGTGTCGTACATATTGTGAACGCTATCAGCGTCGCAGTCCATGCCAGATGGCACAATTATTCGAGTTTTTGTGTGTGAGCCGTCAGTTCTCGGAGGATTCATGTCTTATAAAGTCGGCGATATGGTCGTTTATCCACGTCATGGTGCAGCAAAAGTGGAGGCCATCACCGAGCGGACGGTCAAAGGTGTGACCCGTGAATACCTGCAGCTGTCCGTATTGTCTTCTGATGGCCTGGTCATCAATGTGCCGGTCGACAATGCGAAAAAGGTCGGTGTGCGCGACATCGTCTCCGCCTCCGAGGTGGCGAAGGTGTTTGAGATCCTGCGTACGCCGATCATCGAGAAAGAGATGAACTGGTCCCGCCGCTACAAGCTGAACGTCGAGAAGATCGCCACCGGTGATGTCAACAAAATCGCCGAAGTGGTTCGTGACCTTGCGCAGCGTGATGTGGACGAGCATGGTTTGTCCGCCGGCGAGAAGCGGATGCTGACTAAGGCCCGAGCCATCCTGACATCCGAAATCGCCCTTTCCGAAAAGATCGACGAGCCGGAGGCTCAGCGTCTGCTCGATGTGAATCTGGGTTATGAGCCTGCACAACCCGGCGATGAGAAGCACCATACCGAGGAGCCTGAGGAGGCTGCTGCTGACACGCTCGCTCGGGTGGCTGCGGAAAAGAAGTCCAAGAAGAAGTGATGACAGCAACGCCTTGGCCCGATGATGGGGCCGAGGCGTTGCTGCATATATATAAGGCGTTTGCATATGCAAGACGTTCTCTATGGAATTCCGTCGGCTTCAGCCATGATGCGTGTGGACAACGATGATGACTGAGGCCACGTCGTGGCGATCGGAGAGGTCATATGGATGATGGCATGCTGATAGGCCAGGGGTTCGACGCGCATCGCTTCGCAGTTGCCGGCTCCTCGCGTCCGCTGTGGCTGGCGGGACTGTTCTGGCCTGTGCCTCAAGGTGCCGATCCCGCTCACTATGAAGGCATCGAAGGCGATTCCGATGGCGATGTCGCCGCCCATGCCCTGATTGATGCGTTGCTTTCCGCGAGTGGTCTTGGCGATATCGGCTCATTGTTCGGTGTGGGGGCCGCCGCTCATGGAGCCGGTATGCAGGGTTGTGACATGCTTCATGAGACCGTGGCCTTCATGCGCGCACACGGGTATGAACCATGTTCCGCATCGGTGGCCATCATCGGCAATCGCCCGAAGGTCAGTACCCGCCGCATCGAGGCCGAGACGGTGCTGTCCGAAGCTGTCGGTTGTCGTGTCTCTGTGACTGCCACCACCACCGATCACATGGGCTTCACCGGCCGAGGTGAAGGCATTGCCGCCATCGCCAGCGCTCTGGTCAGATGCGCTGGCGATGAGGGATGATCGTCGACAACTGTTTGTTGCTGAGCGGGCTGTATAAGGCGTCAGTGCGCTTTGAGGGCATATACAGCCCTGGCGATGGCCCAGAACAGGGTTGACAGCGTCACGATGATGAAGCTCGGGGGAGCGGGGAACATTGCCGAAAGCACCAGTCCAAGCCATATCGAGACCAGGCACAGCAGACTGGCGATGACCATCGCCTTGAACGGCGATCCCGCCAGGATGTTGGCGGTGGCCGCTGGCGTGATGACGAGCGCGAAGATCAGAAGAGTCCCCACGGCGGGCACCGCGATGGTGATGACGCCAGCCATGATGGCCATGAACGCCACGTTCATCAGTCCAATCGGCACGCCTTTGGCCTGGGCCACCTGCTCGTCGAGCGAGCTGAACAGCAATGGTCGGTAGATGACAGCCAGCAGTATCAGCAGCAATACATCGAACACCATGAAACCGATGATCTGATCCTTGGTGATGGTCAGGATCGAACCGAAAAGGATGGATTGCATTTGCTGCGATGCGGAGCTGGACAGTCGGGCGAAGAACAGGCCGAGGCCGGTGGCGAACGCCAGTACCGTACCGGTGGCGATCTCACGCTCGGAGATGCGTTTGCCGAGCGCGCCGATGACGAGTGCGCCGCCTAAGGCGAACACGCCCATGCCCAACGAAACGGGCAGTCCGAACAGCACGGCTCCTGTGGCGCCAGGCAGGCCGATGTGGGCGAGCGCATGGGCTGCGAATGTGGAGTGGCGTGCGATGGTGAAATACCCCATCACTCCTGCCGCCAGGGCGATGAACAGGCCGGCGACGAAGGCATTGGTCATGAATGGAGCCGTGAGCGTGCTCATCCAATCGGGGTCGAATGCGAAATTGATATCACCCATCACTTGCCGTCCTTTCCGGCAGCCGAAGCGTCGACTGCCGTTCGATCATGCAGGGAGCCGTGATCATGATGATGCATTTGCGCCACTTCGGTGGCCGTATGCATGTCCTGCATCTGGGTATCCGGCTCATCCGGTGTCGGGGTCACGAACATATCGCCCTGTGGTGTGGTCACTACCTGCACCTGCGTGCCGTACAGATGCGTGAGCAGGTCGGAGTCAAGCACCTTGCCCATATCCGCGTAATGCGGGTGTCCGTCGAGCAGGTAGACTGCGCCGGTCATGATCGGCAACAGCATGTTGAGATCGTGGGCCACCACCTGGATGGTCATGCCCAGTTCTTTGTTGAGGCGCGCGAGCACATGAACGGCGGCCCGCTGGCTGGCTAGGTCGAGATTGGCCAGCGGCTCGTCAAGCATGAGGAGCTGAGGGTCGCTCACCAGCGCTTGCGCTATGGCCACGCGCTGGCGAAGACCGCCTGACAATTCGGAAAGACGGTATTGCGCCTTGTCTGCGATGCCGGTGAATTCCATGGCCTGTCGGGCTTTGTCGCGTTCCTCCCGTGTCACCAGATGGATGCCGAATCGTGTGCCGGTCAGACCGAGCAGTACCGATTGTTCGGCGGTGAGATTGGAATCGACGTTGGAAACATAGCTTTGCGGTACGTATCCGATGCGTTTGTTTGCTTGGCCTGCCGGCTTGCCTAGTACAGTGACGCTGCCGTGGGACAGGGGAAGCAGCCCCAATTCCGCTTTCATCATGGTGGTTTTGCCGGCGCCGTTGGTGCCCACGATGGCTGTGACCGAACCGTAGGGGATGCTGAAGGTGCCGTGTTGCCAGATGACATGGTCGCCACGTGTGATGGCGGCGTCGTCAAAGACGATGCAGTCGGGGTTCTTGCTCATAGCCACTGATTGTGGCAAATGATGCTGACAATCGTTCTCAATTACTGCTTATTCGGGTCGGGTTGGGCGTCGTCGGCTGATGCATCAGCAGAGTTTGCACCATCCTTCGAGATGCCGCTGCCGCCAGCTGCGTCGGATGACGCCTTGCATTCGCGCAGATACGTCGGGGCGTCATCACCGGAATCATTCGATGATTCGCCGTCTGCGGAGGTTGCGTTGCCGTTTGAATCATCGCTGGATGATGTGCCGTTGGAATCGGATTCGGTGGCGTTGGCGTTCCCGGAGTCGGAGCTCGATGCGTCTTCGGAGGAACTGCCGTCACCGGAGCCGTTTTCAGTGTCAGATTCGCAGCCGTAGCTGGGGTCCACGGCGTCGATGATTGTATTGACGAGTTGGTTGATCCAGTCGTTCAGCGCATTGACGTCCTCGGGCATCTGCTCGGAGATGTCCACCACCGGTACGTCTGCGCGGCCAGCGGTGCCGGTGATCATGTTCGTGGCGTCGCTGGATTCCTGCGTGTTGTTGACGAGCACGTCGGCTTTCCCGTCCTCGAGGAGCTTCTGGAACGATTGCAGGTCGGCAGGGGCGACTTCGCCGCCTGACGCGGTGGATTGCGTATAGCCTTTCGGTGTGATGTCCTCGAACCCCAAATCGGACATCAGGTAATACGCCACTGGTTCCGTCGCCGCGTAGGCGATCTTCTTTGTATGGTGTTTGGTGAAATCACCCACCCATTGCTCCAGGGATTGCTCCCCTTGCTTCCATGTCGCCAGCCGCTGTTCGAAATCCTTCTTCTTGCTTGGAAGGGCCTTGATATACGCTTCGGTGATCGCCTCGGCCATGCCGGTGCGCGCGTCTTTGGAGAACCACAGATGCGGGTTGTCGCCTTCCGTGGCGCCCACCACAGAAGCCGCGGATACCAGGTTCGAACCTTGCCCCAGTGATTTGGTCGCCCAGGAATCATATCCTGCGCCGTTGGCCACCACTACCTGCGCCTTGGACAACTTGGCCACGTCGGAGGTCTTCGGCTCGAAATCATGCGCATCGACGTTGGTGGAATTCACGATGGAGGTGACCTTCACGTCATCGCCGCCGAGCTCGGCGGCCAGCGAACCCCACTGGTTGATGGACGACACCACGGTGATCGGTCCTGTCGCCTGTTTGTCGATGTCGGTGGATGAATCGCCGGAACCGGGGGCCGCAGACGGTTGCGAACCGCATGCTGCTGCAGCCAACAGCATGACGGCGCTGATGCCTGCTGCCGCGTATCGCGTAAGTCGTGCGAATCGAGTCCCCATAACGCGCCTTCTTTTCGTGCGTGGACGATACATGTATGACTTGTTTCAACGATAGCCTATCGTTTCGATACAGTTCATTTATTCACCGAAATAATCGTGGAAGGGCTTCAGATGACTATGAGGATCGACGGCAAGAAGGTCGCTGGCGAAATCAAGGCCGATCTTTCGAAGCGTGTCGCGCGACTTGCGGCGCAGGGTGTGGTTCCCGGACTCGGCACCGTGCTGGTGGGGGAGGATCCCGGGTCGGTCAAATACGTGGCCGGCAAGCATGCGGATTGTCAGGAAATCGGTATCCGTTCGGTACGGAAGGACCTGCCGGCCGACGCCGATTTCGATCAGATAGCGGCAGCGGTCAGAGAGCTCAACGCAGACCCGGCGTGCAACGGTTTCATTGTTCAGCTTCCACTGCCCAAGGGCATTGATGAGAACGCCATCATCGACATGATCGATCCGGCCAAGGATGCGGACGGCATGCACCCGTACAACCTGGGTGAGCTTGTGCTGCATGTCCGCAGCGAAATCACCACGCCGTTGCCCTGCACGCCGCGAGGCGTCATCGAATTGCTGAAGGCCTATGACATCGACCTCAATGGCAAGGAGATATGCGTGCTGGGGCGAGGCATCACCATCGGGCGTACCATCGGACTGATGCTGACGCGCAATGCGGTGAACGCCACGGTGACGCTGTGCCATACCGGTACCAAGGACGTGGTCGACCACATGAGGCGTGCCGACGTGATTGTGGCGGCCATGGGACAGGCCGGTTTTGTGACTCCCGACAAGATAAAGGAGGGAGCGGTGCTGGTCGACGTCGGCGTCAGTCGCGTCTTCGACGAGGAAGCCGGTCGATACCGCATCAAGGGCGACGTGGACCCTGCATGCTATGAGAAGGCCTCCGCCTACACGCCCAACCCTGGTGGTGTGGGCCCCATGACCCGCGCGATGCTGCTCGCCAACGTGGTGGAAATGGCAGAGCGCTCCCTGTAGGCAAGCGGAGCGTGGGGTTGGGATGTTCTGTTGCCGGGCGTAAAGCTTGGCCCGAGCGGCCTGGAGCGATCCCGGGCGCAGCGCACCCCGACCCCACGCGTCAGATGACAGTGTCAGACGACAGTCTGATGCGACGACACGCCTGATATTATCGAGGATTTTTGGCCAGAGATGCCTGTATCCTGAATATTTGTATGTCTGTAAAGGCGTGCGAATAACTGAATATCGAGTAACTATCCATCCATTCTATGAGAAACCATTAATTACATGGCAGAGAACAACACTGAAGTCACCAAGGTCGCCATCAACGACATCGGCACCGAAGAGGACTTCATCAAGGCAGTCGATTCCACCATCAAGAACTTCGACGATGGTGATCTGGTCGAAGGTACCGTCGTCAAGATCGATCACGACGAGGTCCTCCTGGATATCGGCTACAAGACCGAGGGCGTGATCCCCTCCCGCGAACTTTCCATCAAGAAGGACGTTGATCCTGACGAAGTCGTCGAGGTCGGCGACCAGATTGAGGCCCTTGTCGTCACCAAGGAAGACAAGGAAGGCCGTCTGATTCTTTCCAAGAAGCGTGCTCAGTACGAGCGTGCCTGGGGCGACATCGAGAAGATCAAGGAAGCTGACGGCGTTGTTGAGGGCACCGTCATCGAAGCCGTCAAGGGCGGCCTCATCGTGGACATCGGTCTGCGTGGCTTCCTGCCGGCCTCCCTGGTCGAGATGCGTCGCGTCCGTGACCTGTCCCCGTACATCGGTCAGAAGATCAAGGCCAAGATCCTCGAGCTCGACAAGAACCGCAACAATGTGGTGCTCTCCCGTCGCCAGTACCTCGAGGAGACCCAGTCCGAAGTTCGCGAGACCTTCCTGTCCCAGCTCAAGAAGGGCCAGATCCGTGAGGGCGTGGTGTCCTCCATCGTCAACTTCGGCGCATTCGTCGATTTGGGCGGTGTTGACGGCCTGATCCACGTTTCCGAGCTGTCTTGGAAGCACATCGACCACCCGTCCGAAGTCGTCAAGGTCGGCGACAAGGTCACCGTCGAGGTGCTCGACGTCGATCTCGATCGTGAGCGTATCTCCCTGTCCCTCAAGGCCACTCAGGAAGACCCGTGGCAGCGCTTCGCACGCACCCACGTTCCTGGCCAGATCGTCAAGGGCAAGGTCACCAAGATCGTCCAGTTCGGTGTCTTCATTTCCGTCGAGGACGGCATCGAGGGCTTGGTGCACATCTCCGAGCTCGCCAACCGTCACGTCGAGAACCCGGAGACCGTGGTCAAGCCGGGCGAGACCGTGTTTGTCAAGGTGATCGACGTCGATCTCGATCGTCGCCGCATCTCCCTGTCCCTCAAGCAGGCCAACGACTCCGTCGACCCGGCTTCCGAGGACTTCGATCCGGCCATCTACGGCATGCCGGCCGAGTACGACGAGCAGGGCAACTACAAGTACCCCGAAGGCTTCGACCCGAACACGAACGAGTGGATCGCCGGTTACGAGAAGCAGCGCGAGGAATGGGAATCCCAGTATGCTGCCGCCCACGAGCTGTGGGAGGAGCACAAGGAGTTCGTGGCCAAGGAACTGGCCAACGCTGCCGAGTCCGCTGCCGCCGATGGTCAGGGCCAGAAGGAAGAGAAGCCGGTCGAGGAGACCTCCAATTACTCTTCCGCCGCTCCGGCCACCGGTACGCTCGCTGATTCCGACCAGCTCGTCGCCCTGCGCGACCAGCTGCTCGGCAAGTGAGTTAGCCGCACTGCAAGGCTGCTAGCGCCTAGCGCATAAGGAAACCCGACCCATAGTGGTCGGGTTTTCTTGTATGTGCCCGCTCGCACGTCCCACACGTTTGGCTGCAGGAGCCTTCACACTTCTCATGCGCATGGATGTTTCACCGTGCATGGATTCTCCCATCGTGGCCCCGGAATAGTGCATCGCGTATTAGCATAGCGTCTATGAGAATAGGATTGACTGGTGGCATCGCGGCGGGCAAAAGCACCGTGGCCGCGAGGCTGAGCGAACTGGGTGCATTGCTTATCGACTACGATGCGCTGGCCCATGACGTGGTCAGACCAGGGGGAGTGGCATTGCCTCGTATCGAGGTGGAGTTCGGTTCGGCTGTTTTGAACGTTGACGGCACTTTGAACCGTTCCTGGATGGCTGACCATGTGTTCGGCAAGGATGCGCAGCCGGATGCCCGCGCGCGTCTGGATGCCATCGAGCATCCGCTGATTTATGCTGAAGCCTCGCGTGCCGAACAGCATCATCCAGAGGCGCGAATTATCGTGCACGATGTGCCGCTGCTTGCCGAGGTCATCGATGACATACCGTTCACTTTTGACCACATCGTGACGGTTGAGGCCCCCGTGTGCATGAGGCTCGAGAGACTTGTCGAGGAACGAGGCATGAGCCTGGAACAGGCCGAAGGGCGTATCCGTCATCAATCCAGCGAGGATGAACGACGTGCGATCGCGGACATTGTCATCGACTCCGCTCAGCCAATGTCAAGGATGATGGCTCAAGTCAATGAGATATATCAAGGTTTCCTTTCCGAAATGAATAGAGCGGTTGAATAGCCCCTTGTCGATCTTGACTGTCGGATGGTGTTGAATAATCGCCGATGCGCATGGTTGCGTATGATATGGCCTCATGGGATTCAATATCGAGCGTGCCGACAGGCCTTTCGTCGTCAAATCACTCTACAAGCCCGCAGGCGATCAGCCCCAAGCCATCGAGGAACTGGCCGAGCGCATCGAAAACGGTGAGAACGACGTCGTGCTCATGGGAGCCACCGGTACCGGCAAGACCGCCACGACCGCGTGGCTGATCGAACGGCTGCAACGTCCGACCCTTATCATCGAGCCGAACAAGACGCTCGCCGCCCAGTTATGCGCTGAATTTCGAGAGCTTATGCCGGACAACGCAGTCAGCTATTTCGTCTCCTACTACGACTATTACCAGCCGGAAGCCTATATTCCTCAGACCGATACCTACATCGAAAAGGATTCCAACATCAATGATGATGTGGAACGTCTGCGCCATCAGGCCACGGCGAACCTGTTGACCCGTCGTGACTGCGTGGTGGTGGCCACGGTTTCCTGCATCTATGGCTTGGGCACACCCGAGGAATATGCCGGTCGCATGTTGCTGCTCAAGGTCGGGCAGGAGATCAATCGTGACGATCTGCTGCGTAGATTCGTTTCAATGCAATACAAGCGTAACGACATTGCGTTCACGCGTGGCACCTTCCGTGTACGGGGCGATACCGTCGAGATCATTCCGGTCTATGAGGAGCTGGCGGTCCGCATCGAATTCTTCGGTGATGAGATTGACCGCATCTCCACGTTGCATCCTCTGACCGGCGATGAGATAGCCGAAGAACAGGAAGTGCACATCTTCCCGGCATCCCACTATGTCGCAGGACCGGAACGCATGGAGCGTGCGCTGAAGACCATCCGTGAGGAACTGGATGAGCGTCTGGCCGAACTGCACAAGCAGGGCAAGGAACTGGAGGCGCAGCGTCTCAACATGCGCACTACGTATGACCTGGAAATGCTGACACAGGTGGGCGTCTGTTCGGGAGTAGAAAACTACTCAAGACATTTCGACGGGCGCGCCCCGGGCACGCCGCCGCATACCCTGCTGGATTTCTTCCCCGATGATTTCCTGCTGGTCATCGACGAATCCCATGTCACCGTCCCGCAGATTGGAGCGATGTACGAAGGGGATGCGTCACGTAAACGCACGCTGGTGGAACATGGGTTCCGCTTGCCTTCGGCCATGGACAACCGGCCTCTGAAATGGCCGGAATTCCTCGATCGCGTCGGTCAGACGGTCTATCTGTCGGCGACGCCCGGTGATTATGAGCTCGGGCTTTCCGATGGCGTGGTGGAACAGATCATCCGTCCGACCGGATTGCTGGATCCCAAGATCGATGTGCGCCCAGTGGAAGGACAGATCGACGATCTGCTGGCGGAGATCAAGGACCGCGTGGCGAGGAACGAGCGCGCCCTGGTCACCACCCTGACCAAGAAAATGGCCGAGGACCTGACAGATTACCTATTGGAACGCGGCATCAAAGTGGAGTATCTGCATTCGGACGTCGATACTCTGCGCCGCGTGGAGCTGCTGCGCATGCTGCGCGAAGGCAAGATCGATGTCATCGTCGGCATCAACTTGCTGAGGGAGGGCCTCGACCTGCCCGAGGTCTCGTTGGTGGCGATTCTGGATGCCGACAAGGAAGGGTTCCTGCGTTCCTACCGTTCCCTGATTCAGACCATAGGACGTGCCGCGCGTAACGTATCCGGCACCGTGATCATGTACGCCGACGAGACCACCGACGCCATGCGCAAGGCCATTGACGAAACCGACCGTCGTCGTGCCAAGCAGATCGCCTACAACAAGGCTCACGGCATCGATCCGAAGCCGCTGATCAAGAAGATCAGTGATGTCAACGACATGCTCGCCAAAGAGGATGTGGATACGCAGACGCTGCTTGAAGGCGGGTACCGCAATGCCGGCAAGGCAGGCAATACGCATCTCGGTGTGCCGACCATGAATGCCGAAGAGGCGGATAAGCGGCATGAGGAGATCCTCAAGGCCGGATTGCCGGCCCAGGATCTTGCCGATTTGATTCGCCAGCTTTCCGAACAGATGCACACCGCCGCCGAACAGCTGCAGTTCGAGCTCGCCGCGCGCCTGCGCGATGAGATCCGCGACCTCAAAAAGGAACTGCGTCAGATGACGGAGGCGAATAAGTGAGCCTCCGTGGCAGTTGACCTCCCACATCCTGTTTGTTGATTTCAATTACAAGGTGGAGGATGGAGATACACACATCTCCATCCTCCATTGGACAGTGGTAGTGGAATGGCGGGCCGTCACCATAATGGTTTAGTGTAGTGAATCATGGCAGAAACCCCTCTTGCATTTGAAATCGCCACTTTTGTGGTGCTCGCGCTGTTCTTCATCGTCGACCTGTTCGTCATCGGCAGGCGACCGCATGTGCCTTCCACCAAGGAGTGTGTGCAGCATATCGCATTCTTCGTGGTCATGGCACTGATCTTCGGCGGTTGCATCTGGTATTTCGCCGGATCGAAGCCCGCCATCGAGTTCTATTCGGGATGGCTGACCGAATACTCGCTGTCCATCGACAACCTGTTCGTGTTCGTCATCATCATGTCGAACTTCGCGGTGCCGAAGAAGATTCAGAAATACGTGCTCTCCGTCGGTATCACCATTGCGCTGATCTTCCGTGGACTGTTCATTATCATCGGTGCCGCGCTGATCTCCCGGTTCACATGGGTGTTCTTCATTTTCGGTGCATTCCTTATCTACACTGCAATCAAGCTGGTAGTCGGCGGCGATGAAGATGAGGAGTATCACGAGAACGGACTCATCCGTGCCCTGCGCAAGGTCATCAAGATCACCGATGAATACGACGGAGAGAAGCTCCGTACCACCCGTAATGGCGTCCGTTATTGGACTCCGATGCTGATTGTATTCCTGACCATCGGTACCACCGACGTGATGTTCGCATTCGATTCCATCCCCGCCATCTTCGGTCTTACCAAAGACCCGTTCCTGGTGTTCACGTCGAACGTGTTCGCATTGCTTGGTCTGCAGCAACTCTATTTCCTGCTTGGCGCGTTGCTGGACAAGCTGGTCTACCTGCCCATGGGCCTCTCGATCGTGCTCGGGTTCATCGGCGTCAAGCTGGTGATGGAGGCGCTGCATGGCAACACCTTGCCGTTCATCAACGGGGGAGAGGGCGTGCATTGGGTGCCTGAGGTCCCGACGTGGCTCTCGCTGGCGGTGATTGTGGTGGCAATCGGTGGATCGGCGATTGCGTCCGTGCTCAAGATGAAGGGTATGGAAAAGACCGAAAAGGCCTGAGTTCATGAGGAATTCAATCTGAAGAAACCCAATGGCCACAACAATGTGAGCGCTCACAACACACCGGCGAAAAAATTTGTCTTGCGTCGGTGAGCGCTAGTAGACTGAAACACGGCAAGTGAGGCTTTCCGCCTCGAACCACAAGAAAAGGATAGGCAGGCATTCATGCGTAAAGCCAAGATCGTAGACACCATCGGTCCTTCCACCGAGGATTACGACAACCTCCTCAAGCTCGTCGAAGCCGGTATGGACGTTGCTCGTCTGAATCGTTCCCACGGTACCCCTGAGGATCACCTCAAGGTGTACAACAACGTCCGCAAGGCCGGCGAAGCCACTGGCCGCAACGTAGCTGCGCTCGTTGATCTGCAGGGTCCGAAGATTCGCTGCGGCTGGTTCAAGAAGAACGCTGAGGGCGAGGACAAGGTCCAGCTTCAGCTCGGCCAGGAGTTCATCATCACCACCGATGACATCGAGGGCGACGAGCACATCACCTCCACCACCTTCAAGGGTCTGCCTGGCGATTGCCACCCGGGTGATCCGATCCTGATCGATGACGGCAAGGTCCGTCTGGAGGTCACCAAGGTCGAGGGCAACAACGTGCACACCAAGGTCGTTGTGGCTGGTCCTGTCTCTTCCCACAAGGGCATCAACCTGCCGGGCGTCGCCGTGTCCCTGCCGGCTCTGACCGAGAAGGATGAGGCCGACCTGCGTTGGGCCATCCGTACTGGTGCCGACATCATCGCCATGTCCTTCGTGCGCTTCGCCACCGACATCGACCGCGCTCACGAGATCATGGACGAGGAAGGCCGTCGCATCCCGATCGTTGCCAAGATCGAGAAGCCGCAGGCTCTGGAGAACCTCGAAGACATCGTCAAGACCTTCGATGGTGTCATGGCCGCCCGTGGCGACATGGCCGTCGAGTGCCCTCTTGAAGAGGTCCCGCTGGCCACCAAGCGCATCATCGAACTGGCTCGCCAGTACGCCAAGCCGGTCATCGTGGCCACCGAGGTCCTCGGCTCCATGGTGAACAACCCGGTTCCGACCCGTGCTGAGGCTTCCGACTGCGCCAACGCCGTCCTTGATGGCGCTGACGCCACCATGACCTCCAACGAGACCGCCGTCGGCAAGTACCCGGCTGTCACCGTGGATACCATGTCTCGCATCTCCGGCTACGCCACCGATCACGGCTTCGACCGCATCCCGGAGCTCAAGAACCTCGACATGTCCTCCACCGGCGCTGTCTCCTCCGCCGCTGTCGACCTGGCTGACAAGCTCAACGCCAAGGCCATCGTCGCTTACACCCAGACCGGTTCCACCGTGCACCGCGTCTCCCGTGAGCGTCCGGCCGCTCCGATCTACGGCATCACCAACAACGAGCACACCTACCACTGGCTGGCTCTGTCCTGGGGCACCGAGGCCTTCCTGACCGAGGAGGACTACCACGACAAGTCCCGCAAGGATCTCATGATCTTCACCGACAAGATCCTGAAGGATGCCGGCAAGGTTGTTGACGGCGACAAGATCGTCATCCTGAGCTCCGCCCAGGGCGATCACCAGCCGGGCCGCACCGACTCCATCTACGTCCACACTGTTGGCGCTTGCGACTGATGCGCATACGTCCAACCGCGTGACAGCGTGAGTTGAATGACAGGGACCCCAGACGGAACTTTCCGTCTGGGGTCCCTGCGTTTGTGAGCTGAGCATTGCTCGCATTATTGCTGTATCTGGAATATCGGGGCCGCGTCTGTTGGCGGCTTTCTTGTGGATGACATACCGTCAGTGTCGTATGACGCCGATCATCGGTATGGTACCGATCATGCCGAATCCGTGCGCGTTGCTGCAGACGCGCACGGATGGCGGAAATGGCATCAGTCGTTGATGTGTCCGAAGTCTCCGCTCTTGAGACGGAGGATGGCGATAATCGTCTTCGCGTCGACGATCGTGCCGTTCACCACCATTTCGTATGCCTGCTCCAACGTCACCATTCGCACTTCGGAACGGGGGGTTTCGGGGCCGATGGATTGACGCGAGACCGGCGTGAGCTTGGTGGCGAAATACACGGATGTATGTTCGGTGGAATAACTCGGCGTATTGAGGAAACGTGCGAACTGCGTAAAGCGTTCAGCCTCAAATCCGCCTTCCTCTGCCAGCTTGCGTTTCGCGGTGTCGAGCGGACGTTCGTCGCCTAGCGGGTGTCCTCCTGGAATCTCCAGCGTCCAACGGTGGGTAGCCACTCGGTATTGCTCGACCAGCGGAATCTTGCCGTCATCGGTCAACGCCAACACGGCGACGGTGTCGCCACTGTTGGCATTAATGCAATACCGTTCGAACTCGTTGCCATCATTGGACTCAAAAGAAATACGGTCAATGTTGAAGTAATGCGTCTTGTAGACATCCTTGCGCTCGGTCTCCCGCACTGGAGCTGTGCGCCAAGGGTCAAATTGACGATATGTTTGGTTGCTCATAATCCCTCCTCGCAAAGATGCACATCTATGCACCTCGAAACCATAATTATTGTAAGCCGCGGAGTTTCATATATGTATAGGCAACACACGAGCGGGATGATGGTGACTGCCGGCATTGTTTTGCGCGATGAATATTCCGGAATATGCGTGTCTTGTGCCGTGTCAGTCTCTGACTTATGCTAATCTCTCGAAGAGTGTTTTGACACGCCCTCGTATCCCAATTGGTAGAGGAAGCAGCCTCAAAATCTGCGCAGTGTGGGTTCGAGTCCCACCGAGGGCACCCAAAAATCAGGATCATCAGGTCTGACGATGGCGCGGGGAGCAGGATTGCCCCCGCGCTTTTTCATAGCATCTGCTTCATCGTCTGGTCTAACAAGATAACGCGGGCCAAGCGTTTGAGCAACCTCGCGGTATTCCGGATTATCAACTGCGGCATTATGCCGCAGTTGATAATCCGGTCTGGTTCCTGTGGAAAACGTAATAGGCAATACAAGATCGGCCACGCTGATATTGAAGAAACGTGCGGCGTTGGCCAAGTCGGGCATCGTCCAATCGGTACGACGGTTGGTCTTTCTGCTCAACCCGCTCTGGGCTATGCCCAATGCCGCGGCAAATTCGTCCTGCTTCGTCCCGTAAGCCGCCATTAGGATACGTATGTTCTTCGTCACAATGTCCTGCAGATCTTGCGAAGCTTGTGAATCTATCATGTTTGAAACTCTCATATTGCATAGTTTATAGGAACTTAATTGTTATATCCACAAACAGTGGTAACATTATGCGTATGGCGCATGAAACAGTAATGAATAATCCACTCTTGTTGCGAAAGAGGATTTCGGATGAGCTCAAGCGACGCAGATACACGCAGGAGCAATATGCATCGGTCTTGCATATGTCTCAGCCCATGGTGTCGCGAAGGCTCGCAGGCAAAGCCTCGTTCTCAGTGATGGACATACAGAGAACGGCCGAGTGGCTGCAACTGTCCACTGATTACCTGTACGGACTGACGGAGGATCCAACCCCGGCGACGGATATGGAGCAGGTCTACGCATGAGAGAAGAGAAGGTGTTGTGGGTTCGGGTGATGGTGACCGGGCCGACCCCCGAGAGCGGGGAGATCGTCGGGCTGCGCATCGAGGACAGGCAATCCCGTCGGGTGCTGTTCGACGCGTTCTTCCGCCCGACAAGGGAGGAATCCTGGGACAGGATCCCGGTCGAAGGCCAGACCGTGGACCTGAAAGACAGGCTGCCCATCAGCATCTACATCGAACCCGTGGAACGAATACTGTCCCAGGCATCAATGATCCGCGGAGACAGCGTGGAACGCGACCTTGCGTTCCTGCGCGCGGCAGGCGTCCACATCGAGAAGCCGGTCGTGACCCGAAGCGTCATGGCCGAGCACAACAGAAGACTTGCGCAGGGGATTGCCGTCCCCGCGCACACCGGCGAGATGGATTGCCGTCCGCTCGCCGGCGCACTGGAAACCATCCAATAACCCAACAACCATCCAACAACCCGAAAAGCAGAGTAGAGAGAAACCGGAAATGTCAGATCACAAGATCGGACAGCAATCCCGCCGCCGCGACGCGGCGGGACGACGCCACCAGACGGACGACCTCGGCCGCGAAGGAGCGGCCCTCGTCCGTCATGGCGTCCGCCAATATGATTCCTTCGACCAGATTCACGTCATGGAGCTCATTGGAGGTGAGACCGACCGACAGGACCCATGCGGCCCCCGCGTTGAAGGCCACGCGGGACCCGACCGTATATGGGGTCACGATGGAAGCCGAGGATGCGACGTCGCGATATGCCATCCAGGCGAGTCCCGCACGCTCCCGCAACGGGAGCCCGCCCAGACCGGAGACCAGATCCTCGTACATGAGACCGGCCACGGCAAGCTGCGCGGGGGACGGCTCATGGCATGCGGCGGCCACGCCCCTCAGCCAGTCAAGCCTCCTGAACGAAAGCCCGGTAAGACCCCGGCTTCTGAGGACGGGAGCAAAACCCGGTTCCGTGGAATCCTTCATGACAGTCGCCATCCCAATGCCGTTGCCGATATCAAGTCAACCAGTACACGGGGATGTCGGCTGATATCGGGGGCGGGATGCCGGGGCGGATAAAAAGAATGCCCGCACGTGAATTGCCGTTCACGTGCGGGCGGAGGTTCCATCCTTAACCCTTATTGCATTGTCCCACGTCGGACGAATCCGACGCCGGAAGAGGAACCGGTCGCCAACACCAAGGAAAAGGACCGGGACCGGTAACAACCAGAAACCAATGGACCAGATCAAATCCCAAGGAGTCAGCATGTCCAATTCTTACACCAACCCCACCCTCCAGACCGCCGTCGACGGGCGTTATCCACAAAACCCGACGGAAGACCAACCTGTGGAGACAGTGGAGGCCGAACTCGTGCCGGACGCCGGCGAATCGATCCGCATCGTGGACCAGGACGAACCGGGGGACACCACCGTGGGTGACGCGGTCATCCGATACGCGCAGGAGAACATTCCGGTGGACCTGACGCACGTGAACGGATGCCGTTTTACGAGGGAGCAGGCCGAAAAGCTCGTCTCGGACATTCAGGAGCAGTTCTACGAGACCGCGAAGAGCATGCAGAAGCTCCGCGAACTCATCAACGAGGCATTCAACGGAAAGGCTTGGATGGCTCTCGGATACGAGGATGGCATGAAGGGCTGGACGCGGATGTGCCGTGAACGCTTCACGCCAGACATGATCCGCATGACCGTCCAGCAGCGCACGGACCTCGTGCTCAGCATGAACGCCGACCCGATCAGCGACAGGGCCCTCGCGGCCACGTTGGGTGTAAACGACAGGACGGTCAGGCGCATCAAGAAGGCCGCAGCCGACAAGGACGGGTGGATTCGTGAGAGGAAGCCGATCATCGGAGTGGACGGCAAACGCCACAGCGTGGTCGAGCTGACGGAGCAGGAGCGCCGGGAACTGGACTCGAAGATCTACGAGATGAACATGCGCAAGGAGGACGGCGGACAGGGCATGACCCAGACGGAGATCGCGTCCAAGCTCGACATGGCGCAATCCAGCGTCTGCGCCAGCATCAGACGCGAGAACATGCGCCGCATGAGCGAAGGGCTCAAGGACATCCAGCCGGCCGACATCCAGGACGACGGCATGCTCGGCGAGATCGCAGACGACCAGCCATTGGACGTGCCGGGCCCCGGGATCAACGCCGACGACCGGTACTTCATCGACGCGTTCCGGCAGGTCGCCGATTCCGCCCGGAACTCCCTGCAACGCCTCGTGGAACTCATGCAATCCGACCAATGGCAGCCGGGCGGCGAACCTGTCGCCCTGATCATGGACCGCAGCGGCAGGGACCTCAAGGACATCCTCAACCAGTTCGGCCCCTTCATGCGGCTCCTCGACCACGACCTGGACGAGCTCTGGCCCGACAGGGAGGACGGCAGCAACCCCGAACAGGACGAGGTCATCAAACTGTTCGGCGAGATCCTCACCGTGGCCCAGCAGGTCGCATAGCACGCCGACGGCGAATTGAACAGGGCCGGAGCCGACGCAGGCACGGCCCCATACACGAGGGGAGCGGGAACACGTGAACAGGAACAAGGAAGGAGTCGTGACGATGGACACAATCAGGGAGACGGGGGCCACGGACGGACGCGGGACCGGCACGGAAGGCAGCGTGAGCATGCTGCCGGGCGTCGCGGTGGGCGTGATGATAGCGGTCATCGCGTTCGTCCTCAGCTTCGACGCGTTGAGGCTCGTGTTCGTCTCGAGCGGCATCAACCCGATGCTCTCATGGGGCGGACCATTGTGCGTGGACGGGACGATCCTCCTGTGCACCTGGGCCACATGGGGGTTCCGCAAGGGCCACATCCGAGGCCGTTGGTACCCGTGGGCCGGACTGGTCATGTTCAGCCTCTTCTCGGTCACCGGAAACGCTTTGCACGCATGGCTCAACGCGGGCGGCCGCCTGCCCATGTGGGGCGCACCCGCGATCATGAGCATCCCGCCCATCGCGCTCCTCTACTCCACGCACCTGATCGTCATCATCGCCGGCGACCGCCAGGACAAACTCGCCAAGGCGTCAGCCGGAACGAACACCACCATGCATGCGGCATGGAACCCCGCCCCGATGCCTGCACCGATGCCCGCCCCCGCGGCAAGGACGACGGACAGGAGGGGCGGCGCCGGACCGGATGACTCCGGAACCGGGGAAAGCGAGGCCGAAGGCGGCGTGGCCGACCTGTTCGAACGTCTCAGCTTCGAGACGGAACCTGACGACGGGAAGACGGAACCCGAAACGGCGGCCAACCCCGGACAGGACCGGATCCAACGCCCGGCGAAGCCCGTGAAGACGGAATCCCCGACAACACCGGCAACGGTTGAGCCCGCCCGTACGGACGTCATGCCGCCGCGCGAATCCGAACCCACGCCGGAAAAGACCGCCGAAGAGCCGACGGACACCGCCCAGTCCATGCACGCCAACCGGGCGACGACCGCGCGTAAGACACCGGAACCCGAGCCTGAGCCCGAGCGGGAACCCAACCCGGAGGCCGAACATCCGGAACCGGAAACGACGCCGGAGGCGGAGCAGGACGGGGCGCCCGCGAAACCGTCCGCCGACAAGAGCACGCTCAGGTTCGACCCGGAACCATGGATCGAATGGGCCCGAAGCGTGCACGCTCAGGGCGGAAGGATATCCGCCGCAGCCGCCGCGGAGAACGGCCTGGCGAGAAACCTGTCCGCGGCGAAACGACGCCTCCGCGCGCTGCGCGACGTCTACCCCGACCTGTTCTAGCCGGTCCAAGGAAGAAGGATGGAGATGGGAAGGACGAAGAACGGGGGACAGGGAGTCATGGCGACCCTCTCCCGCAACAAGGTGACCGTGGCGGAATTCACCGCCGCCATCGAGGACAACCGGGGGCGCGTCCGCAAATGCCTCGGCCAGGACTGGCTGTGGGCCGAGGACGAGGTCGTCAGCGACCTGACCGTCCGAGCCCTCAGACGGCTCGACTACTGGCGGCGGACGAACAGGACCAGCCTGCCCGCGTTCGTCAACCAGCTCGTGCCCACCACCGTGGGCGAATGGTTCAAACGCGACCGTCCCAAACACCGCAGCGGCATGACCCAGACCCCGGAACGCAGGGCAGGCCGGAGCCTCCAACCGGAAGACCCCGACGACACCAAGGCGTGGGAGGAATACCGGAGGGACGAACAGCGACGGGCCGACGCGGACGTGATCTGCGACGCCTCCGACATCTTCGAGGGCCGCGACGGCAGGGACGGCGGAGTGCCCGCAGCGGCGGGCGACGCGGAATCATACCGGCGTTGGAGCATGCCCGACGAGGACGAAGACAACCGGACGAGCAGCCGGTACCGGAAGGACATGCAGGCGCTCGTCCTCGCCGTCCAGGCCGAATGGGGCATCGACGCATGGCTGCGGATCCGCGCCAAATGCCTGAATTCGAACAAGGCCGAACCCATACTCCGGGAGATCAGCCACTGGATACGCGCCCACCACGAGCATCGGGTCAAGGGCTTCGACCAATACCCGTACCTGACCGCATGCGCCACACGCAAACAGGTAATCGGCCCCGATCGGCGCAAACGCGAGTGAAAGACGCAAACCGACCGCGGCAACGCCGCCGCAAACGACAATAGGAAGAAGGCAACCATGGAATACGGCACCATCACACGGACGACAGGCGCCCCGGAAGACACGGACACGCAGGAGATCCCGCGCATCACCGGCGCGACGGGACGCTACGAGGCCGCGACGCTCCTCGACGCGACCATGAAGGCATGGGACATGCTGTCCCCCGAATTCGACGCGGCGCGCGGCGACGACTGGGAGTGGATCCGTCTCATACTCCGCCTGACCGAACACACCACGCTCCTCCAACCGGTGGGCGACGAACCCGTCGTCTACGCGCGGGCCGCGGCGGAGCGATGGCCGGGCCGTTGGAGGGGCGTCCTGCACGACCGCGTGTGCCGCATCATCGGCCAGCTCGCCATCGCCGACCGGATCATCCTCGAGATCGACCCCGGCATGTGGACGCACATGCCCGACACCGGACTGTGCGACCGCGTACGCCGACGCCACGACCCGAGCGAGGCGAACCTGGCACTAACCCTCCGGAACGTCACACGCTGGTGACCCCATGGACGACCGCAGCGAAAGAAAGATCATCGACTTCCTCGCATGCAACCCGTCGCTCGACGGCGACGACAACCTGCAATGGATCATCCGCCGCGAATACTGGAGCAACTGCCACGGCGGCCACACCGACGCGCTGGAGGCATGCATCCAGATCATCAGCAAAGCAGGGATCGCCGGCCCCGTCTACAAGGGGCTCGACGACCCGAAACGCCCGCGATCATCCCGGTAGAGAAAGGAACAGAGGCAATGAACATCATCATGGACGAGCAGGGACGGCTCGACCCGCAGGCCATGGCGGTAGAACAGCTCAGCACGAGACCCATGTTCACGCCGGGAACACCCATGGACATGGAACAGGCCGCCGCCATCTGGCTCGACGGATTCGAACACGCACGCGAGATATGCCTTGTCCTCGAATCCAGACTCGAGGCCACAGGGCACGCCGACCCGACGCAGGGGGAGCTGTTCAGCGATGCACGACGATGAACCCGATGACAGGCAGCAGGAACGGCGTACACGCCCCACCCACGGGACGCTCCGGCCGAACCGCGAGGCCATGGACAGGATCGCACGCGAATACCTGGAACAACATCCACACGACACATCCGACAAGGAGCAGGGGCAATGAGCTGGCAATGCACCTCATGGGCGCTCAGGGAGGCGCCCGCACCCACATCCACGGCACGCCTCGTGCTCATCGCCCTCGCCGACCGGTGCCAGCCCGACGGACGCAGCGCCTGGCCGACCATCGACACGCTGATGATGGAGGCCCACACCAGCGAATCCTCCGTCAAACGAGCCCTGAAGGCATTGGAGGAATCCGGATGCATCCGACGCGGCAACCAGTCGCTCGCCCAATGGGACGAGAACGGCAACTGGGTGCCCGAACAATACCGGTCCACCGTCTGGGAATGCTGCATGGACGTCACGCTCGAACACGTGTCATACAAGCCCGGACGGCAGGCCCGCGCCGAACGGGAGCAACGCAAGGGCGCCCAAACGGCCCCGACGCCACGCCGCCGGAACAGGGGTGTCAAAATGACACCACTGGAAAACGGCGGAAACAAGCCGAAACCCAGAGGTGTCAAAATGACCCCCCCGAAACAAGGGGGAAACCTCGGTGGTGTCACCAGTGACACCTCCAGAGGGTTCACTGGTGACACCCCTATAAGAGAAACAAATGATGATAAACAAATAACCCTTCTGCCACCTACGGTGGCATCTCCCCGAAGCGGGGAGAGCCGCGCCGCGAGGAAGGACCCAGAACCGACACCGCAAACCGACACCGTCCCGCAGGAGCCCGGAACCCTCCGGACCGCCGGGGACGGCGAACCATGGCGGGACCCGGAAGCGGAGGGCCCGTCCACGGCCACGCCGCAGACGCGCGCCGCCCGGCTGCTCGACAGGCTCGAGGCCCAGCGGAAGGCGATGGGCCTGACCCCGCGCAACCGGACCGTCCGGGACCTGCGCGCCGTGGCCGGACTCGTGGAACGGCTCGACCGGGACGGCGCGGACACGGACGCGCTCATGGGCCGGGTGCTCGACCACGCGCTCGAGACCCCATGGCAGGCCAAACGCGTCGACACCGGACGACGGTTCGCCCGCCTGTTCGACGAGCTCCACGACGACCTGACCATCGACCTGCAGGCCACCGGAGGCCTGTTCGCCCGACGGGAGCCGGACGCCCGACGGGAGCCGGACGCCCGACGGGAGCCGCGCCGGCCGGCACCGGAGCGGGAGCCCGCCCGTCTGGCCGCACTGGCCCTCGTACGCCGCCGCCGCGAGGACCCCACGCTCGACAAGGACCTGGGCGACGGACGCATCGACGCACGCACAGTCATGGAACGGCTCACCACGGGATTCGAAGCGGAAGACGGCGAACCCGCACAGGACACGCTCGACCGGCTCATGCGCGAAGCGGTCGACGCCGGCCGGGCCGTGGCCGCCGAACGCCGCGAACGCGAACGGCAGGCCGAACTGGAGCTCGAACGCTGGCGCCGCTCCCACGGGGGCAGCTGCTTCGCCGGCAACTGGAACGACGAGGACGCCGCATGACCGACAGCAGCCCCCACCCCTTCCCCCGATATTAGACAGGGGGAAGGTGGACGCGAAAGGGGGACGGAACCACATCACGCCGCGGAACAGCGGCGGCCTCACCCGGAAACGAGGAACAGCATGGGAGCGAGAAGGAAACCAGTCACGCTCGTACAACTCGCCGCTCAGGCGGGACAACCCATAGAACGGATCGTCGGCGCGGCACGCGAGCAGGGCCTGCACGACCCACGTCCGACCATGCGGGTCACCGCCGGCCAGGCCAGGGCCATCATCGACGCCATCGGACGGGGGAGAGCACGATGAGGCGCCCCCTCGACCAGCGGCAGGTGGACGCCCTCGCCATGCTTCCCGCAGTCGCATCGGTGACCCGCGACCGGATCAACTACACCGAAGCGTTCAAACGCCATGCCATGCGCCGGTACCGGCACGGGGACCGGCCCGTCGACATCTTCCGGCAGGCGGGACTCGACCCCAGGATCATCGGCAACAAACGCATCGAACGATGCATCGCCCGATGGAAACAGGACATCCCCGACAACAGCGCATCAGGCGACGGGGACACGGACCCCACGCCGACACCCGCCGCATACGAACGCATACGCGCCGTCACGCCCGCCGACGCGAGGCTCCTCGCCGCGAACGCGCGACGCATCGAAGAGCTCGCGTCACGCGTCGACGCCCTCGAACAGGCAGTCGGACTCGGGAGGGCGTCATGACCGGCCGCGCCAACCCCGTGGACGCGATCCTCGGCATCGCCCACGGCCTCAGAACCTCAAAGGACATCAGCCTCGCCGTCCAGGGATACCAGCTCGAGGACGTGGCGGGCGGACTCAAGGCCTGCGACCACGCCCTCACGGCCTGCGTGGCCGGTCTCGCCAACGTGCACACGACCGTGCACGGCCTCGAGGAACAGGCATGGACGATCCGCGTGCAGATCAACGCGCTCGGACGCATCCGCCGCACCGACACCAACACCAGACCGGCCATGCCGGCCACCGCACATGAGGAAAGGAACAGGTGGAACACATGGGGAATCTGACAGGAAACCGGGCGCACCGGCTCTTCATGGAATCACTGGGATGCATCGAGGCCGAGACACGGGACGCCATCAGCCGGCTCACACGCAAGCCACGCGGCTGGCACCTCGGACAGGACGATATGGACGCCCCCATCGCCTGGATGCTGCCCGACCGCTACCTCGACCGATACGACCGGCAGTTCTGCTACCGGATGCTCGGCAGCATCCTGCGCCTGCGCGGACGCCTCCTCGACCCGAACGACGACCACATGGCACACAGCGTCATCGAGGAGATCATCATCCGCTCGGCCATCCGCGACGTGGAACAGGACGGCGACGAAGACCCCGACCAGCTCGAGGCATGGCTCGAGGAATGGCTCGGAGACCTCGACGTCGACATGCTCTACGACCCGCGCTGCGACGAACGGCTCCTCAAGGAAGGCCTGACCCCCGACTCCGGCGACATGACCTTCGAGCACTGGTTCGACCAGCAGTACTGGATGGACCCCGACCAGACCGACCCCGACCAGACGGACGAGACAGGAGGGAATCGATGAACGACGGGCGCGCCAAGGCGCTCGTCCTCGCCGTCGCCTGCATCGTCATCCTCCTGCTCCTCACGGTCGAATGCATGGCCGCCCCGCAACTCGGATGGCTGTGGATCACGACCGGGATCCTCGTCCTCGTCCTCCTCGCCGCCTGCATCGTCATCGCCATCAGGAAGGGACGATGATGATGGGCCCGATCACCGACGCCACCCCGCTGCGCGAATCCGGACGGCCGCTGCGGTTCGCCATCGACCATTGGGTCGAGGAACGACTCCGCCCCAACATGTTCGCCGGCCAATACCGGCATCTGCTCGCCCAACGGGGCAGACCGTGGCACGCCGACCCGCGGCACGGAGGTGAACGGGGCGGGATCCGGCAGTGGATCGTGCTCGCCGGCCGCCACCCCGGAGGAGGGACAGGCGTCGAGATCCAAGGAGCCGACGGCACCAGGATCCCCCTGTCCTGGGAACTCGACGGCGCCACGCCACCGCCATACCGGTTCTGGGCCGACCCCACCCACGCCTACCAGATCCTCGAACTCGAACGGGCCGGCATCATCGCACCGGTCGAACCATCCATCACCAACAACGGCCCCTACGGGCTCGAGGCCAGACTCATGGAATTCACCGAACCCCACGCCAGCCGGCTCGAACACAGGAGAACCGGGTTATCGGCCCCCCGCAGGGTGTAACCGACAGGAGCGGAAACGGACCACGATCCCCCGCCCCGCAA
>NZ_JFAN01000017.1:0-21449 GCF_006408855.1 Bifidobacterium sp. UTBIF-68
CCGGCATACGGCACAGGGCCGCATGCAAGCGCCAGACAACACGGTGTTTCCAGGGGCGGGCCCTCCGACCCCAGGCGCGCGAACAGGAGGGCATGCGGCATTAGCACAACGGCCAGTGCACGGGCTTCCCAAGCCCGGGACGCGGGATCGGCACCCGCATGCCGCTCCGGGCACGACGTCAACGCCACCCGGTCCGTACCCGCATAGTGCCGGACCACAAGGGAACGATGGGACGAACAGACGGAACACTTGCTAACCGCCCAGGACCGTCCCAGCGCCACGCCCGGCCCATGGGCGCCGAACAGGACGCGAACCGGCCCGACACCGGACATGGGCACGGCATACGGCACAGGGCCGCATGCAAGCGCCACACGACCCATAGGCTGCGTCCCGCCGGCCGGACGCGCGCGACAAGGCCGGAACCACATCACGCCAAACCGACAGAAAGGGGCGCGCACATGAACGGGGAACAACCGCACGCCACCGGGGAGCAGCCACAAGCCACCGAAGAACGGACACAACTCGTCCGCGGACTGCTCGCCAAAGGACTCAGCCCGCAGGCCGCCGCGATCAGGGCCGGCGTGTCCGCGGCGACCGCCTACCGGATCCGCGACGCCATGGAACAAGCGGACGGACAACCCCGCTACACCACACGACAGGCATTGAGAAAGGGACTCGCCGAATGGCTATGGAACACCAACATGCGAGAGGAAGACATCGACGGCCTCGCCGCATACCTCTACGACCTGCACTGCACACGCCCATGATGCGGCCGGTACACGCCATAGGAGTCCACACCATCCAGACCTGGGACGAGCTGCGCAAGACCGTGACCCCGACCACCCATGAATGGCTGTCATGGAGCCTGGCCGCCTCCACATTCGTGCTCGCCCTCATGACATTCGTCTCGGCCACCGACTGGGGATTGGGACGGCTCGTCCTGACGGTCTTCGGATGATGGACGCGCATCCGATCGCATGGGGAGCCATCATATGGCTCCCCATGCTCCTGCTGGCCTTCACACTGATGGGCATATGGGCGGGCCATCCCAGCCACGCACGGTTCTACCGTCATTGCGCCGCCGCGGCCGCACTGCTGCTCGCCGTACTCGTCCCCGTATTCACCCTGGAGGGATTCATCCCATGGATCTCGTGAACACACCCGCACCGGCGGCCGACACAGAGAACCCGCGGCTGATCATCCCATTCATGGAAGGCGCGCCACCGATGCAGGACAACGGCAAGACGACAACGGCAGCAGGCCCGCTGGTCCAAGCGGTGATCACACAGATCAGGAACCGCAGGACACGCGACCGCACGCTGATGGGCGGGGAAACACACGACAGGACGCCGGACACGGCGGAACAGGAGCAGACGGACAAGTGACAGCGCTCAGAATCCATACGGTAGACGATTCCGGCACGATACTCACCGCTGACCGCTCCGTCAGGAACGGGTGCGCGGAAATCGGCATCGACCGGCCCGGCTTCATCCGACTCGCCGCCACACTGCCGGTCGAGGACATGCTCCGCCTGTCCGATTGGCTCAGACGGCAGGCACAGGAGGAACTGCACGCCTGACCCGCCTCCGCAAAGGCAAAGGCGGCGGACCGGCAGCCAATGCGGGCACGCCCGGTGCCGCGGAACGGAACCTGCCCCGTTGGCCGGCAAGCATCACCCCTCATCTGGGTTCCTCTCATCACCGGCATCACACCGGCCGACAAAACACATGCGATTCAGGAGGAAAAACAATGGAACAACACTGGTCCAGCCTGCCCAAACGAACCTGGTACTGCCCCAACTGCGGACGGCAGATGACCGCCCAACTCAAGAAGGACAACGCCACCGGCAACGCCTCATGGATCATCGGCTGCCGTGACCCGGAACACTTCCACACGCACGGCTACCTGAACGCGGCCATCGCGGAAATCCAATTGATGAAGCTGCTCAACCAATGAAATACATCAGCATGCGGGAGCAGCCGATTCGGAAAGGCGGCAAGGACCAGTGAAAACACCAATAGGGGTCACGATCATCAGCCCGGATGATCTCGACCATATCCTCGACAGCGCCGTCCGTTATGCGTGTGGACGCGGCACATACGCGGACAGCGCGGTCCTCGACGTGCTGGAACGCAACCGGATGCGCCTGCGCAAGGCCACGGCCTTGGCGTTGGCCGACTGGATCGAACGACGGGAGCCGCACAACAGCCGGTGGACGGACATGGCATGGCTGCTGCGACGCGGCCCTTGGGACAAACCGGGACCATTGGAAGCGGACGGCGTGGACAGGCGTATCCTGTTCGCCTGCGCATTCCGCCATGACATCGACTCCACGGACCCGCGTATGCCACGCCTGTGGGAGACGTATACGAAACGGTATCCGCAGGTATTGTTCACGGACTGGTGGAACCGGGTGAGCGCCCGCGACCTCGTATGGGGGAACCTGATCCCCCTGGACGAGCCGTTGGGCGACGTGCAGGACGTCGCCGGACGCATCCAACCGGTGGACGACCGGTGGGTGCGCGTGTTCCGCATCCTCCGGGACACGCCCGAATACGGGAAGGGGAAGGCATGAACGGCATTCAGACCGTGGAAGGAGGGGACTCTGATGGATTGCATGTGGGCGAAACCGTTCATAGAGAACAGTGACGGTTCATGGGATGTGGACGACTGGACGGACGGCATGCCGGACAACATGGCGGAGGAGATGAAGAGCGCTTACCTCACCATGCTGGATACGAGGCTACATCGCCTGGACCCCATGCTGGGCGAACTGGATTTCGGGGACAGGGTGATGCCCGCCCGGTTCGACAAGGACGGGTATCCCGTGGAACGGTACGACGCTTTAGCGGGCCGGCTCACCGTGGACGGGACCGGCCTGCCCGTCGTCGAATACAAGGGGGAGTCGTATTGGAGCCCGCATCTGCTCGCCCAGGCTTGGCACCGTCTGCTCCAACCGGGGAGGCGTCATGACCGGAATGGCGGGCGGGCGGCTGGCGGACGGGTGGAGGCGGAATGAGCATCATCAGCCGTGAGGCGGCACGCCGGTATCCGCGTCTCGCCTACCCCGGCTACGAGAACCCCGACTGGGGCGACACGGGCCTGAAAAGCGCGTACACGTCCGACGACATGCAGGAGGCCTACATTGAGGGCGCGCAACGGGAATGGACCGACACGGAGATCGACGCCGGAGCGGAACGGCTCTTCTACAAGGAATGCAGCGCGTCCGGCCTGTTCTTCAATATCGACTGGGACAGGCTGCCGGAAGGCGGTAAAGCCAAGTATCGGAGCCGCGTGAGAGGAATCCTCGCCGCGATCCGTGCCAAGGCCACCGAAGAGGACGCGGAATGAGCCGGGGAGCGGCATCGACGCCGATTGACCAACGCCCGGACAATGGGGCAGCCCATCGTCCGGAAGAGAAAAAGGAGGAAGCATGATCAGGAAGTACCACAGGATAAGCCGCTGCCCGGAATGCGGGGGACGGATACGCCCAAAATGGGAGTTCATCGGCCACCTCTACGCGAGCCCGTTCTGGCAGCTGGTATTCCAATGCGCGCGATGCGACAGCCGGTGGCTGTTGGACTGGGATTTCGAACCCCGCAAGGACGATGCCCTACGGTATGGCATCCGCAGATGGAACGCCTACCGCAACGGGGGTCGGCGTCGTATCGTCCGCCTGACTCGCCGACACGTGAAAACTTGGAACGACACCAGCAAGGAGGGGACTGATCATGGACATCACAGGCCGTGAGACCGCATGGTATGCGATCGAATCCCATCTGGGGCAGCTCACGTTCACGAAGACCCGACCGTCACGGGAATCCCTGTACTGCGGGCAATGCCATGACACGGACCGCGTGTACGGGCCGATCCGGTTCACGCCCAATGGAGTGCTCGCATTGGCGGAATGCCTGCGCGACGCGTGGCCGGTCCCGCCCTGCCCGTGGGAGGATCCCGTCTCATGGCTGGAGGATGTGGACCGGAATCTGGATTGGATCGCACGCGAGTCGCCCGTCCCGTTGGACGTGGACTCGTGGAAACGGTATGAGCGTCGCCGGCTTCACGCACGGTGGGCCGAAGCCGGATTGCTGCCGTTCGACCGGCGGCGCTGCATCGATTATTTCACCACTGAGACGCGGAGTCTGCTGGCGAACGACCATCGGATGCCAGCCGCCCCGGCGGGCCTGCTGCTCGCCCATGATTTCGCGGACGAGACGGATCCGCAGACGCCGCCCATACCCGCCCCTTGGCTGGGCTGTCTCCTGGAGGCGCGCATGCGGGTCGTGCCCGGCTATCGGCCAAGGTGGCTGGACATGATGGACGCTTATCCCGGCTGGCGGCTGACGCCCGCCGAAAACACAGACGGCCGGCCGTGGCGCATCCCCATACTGGGTGGCGGCGTCATCGCCGTCCAATGGTTCGAGAGGGAAAGGAAACGCAAGTGAGCATCCTGTACCACGGCGGCGTGCCCGGATTGAAGCCGGGCGACCTGATCCAGCCCGGGCACAGCCGCGACGACAGGCATGACGATTGCCCGATATGCCGGCAACGGCGGGAACTGGGCGCCGCCGCGCCCGAAGGCACCAGGCATCCGGAAAACGTGTACTGCACCACCGACCGCCTGTACGCGAAACTCTACGCGAGCATGGTCGGACAAGGCGACGTGTACCAGGTCGAACCGGTAGGCCCGCTCACCCCGTCCACGGACGAGGGGGATCCGGAAGGCTGCTACCGGTGCCCGGCATTGCGCGTGAAACGCATCGTGGACGTGCGGGTGACGCTCACCATGAAGGAACGCCGCCGACTGGCCCGCCGATACCCGGACCCGTTGAACCCATTGCCACGCAACGCGACCCCCATGATGGTGGAACGCTGGTGGCGTCGGCAGATCGCCATCATAGAAGGGGTGATGGGAGAATGATGGACGATACGCAAACGGTGTCTGCGTTCGACATCAAAGCTGCATTGGAGCAACGGTGGCGCAGAACCGGCCGAGCCGGGTTCTGGACCGAGATCACCGTGCCCGCCCCCGACGGCGACCTCCGCCTGGACGGGGTCGCGTTGGAATGGCAGTACGGGAACATGTGGGTGCACGGCTACGAGATCAAAATATCCCGCTCCGATTGGCTGCGTGACGCGAAGTACGAACGCTACAGGAAATACTGCGACACGCTGACCGTCGTCTGCCCGAAGGGCATGATCGGGCGTGACGAGATGCCCGGCGACATCGGGCTCATGTGGTTCGAGCCGGACAAGGCCACGCTCCGATACAGGCGCAAACCCGGCTACGACGCGCCGGACAAGGATACGGGCATCCTCAAGGACCGGCTGTTGCGCGAGATCGTGCGCAGCGTCTGGTACGACCCGTCCGTCAGCCGGTACGGCCGGTACGCGACCGCCCGCGAATACCTCGACCAGAAATCGGAGATGAAGGGTGTCGGCCGCGCGCTGGGTTCCAGAATGGCGTTGCGTCTCCAAAAACTCGAAGAGCAGTGCGAACCCACGCACCGGCGTCGCACAGAAGCCAAAGCCGCCGCCTACGACCGGCTCGTCAACCTCCTCTACGACTCCGGCTGGCGGCAGATCGAACCCTGGACGGACCCGCAGCACATCGACGGCGCGCTGGAACGCCTCGGCGAGGCGCTGCGGGATACGGTGCCTGTCGGACTGCTCGACGACGCGCTGGGCGAGGCCATCGGCCGGCTCGAAACGCTGCGCGAACGCTACGGTAACGCCGGTGGCGAGGACAAGGAGGATGCTCATGGCGAATGAGTGGATGCCGACCGACAGGGGGTGCGTGATTTCTTCGTCGACGGCGGGGACGACCTGTATTCGATGACCGCGAACCCGGATCCGCCGGTGGCTTCCGCAAACGAAAGGGCCCGGACCCCCATGACGGGGATCCGGGCCCTTGTGATCCTATGCCGTCAGGCGCGACGACGCCTGAACCCCAGCACTGCCAGGCCGGCGGCCAGCAGGCCGCCTAGCATGGCGAACACGCCGGTCACGCCTGCGCCCGTCTGGGACAGTTCGCCCTGGTCCACGGCATTGCCGGAACCCTTGCCCTGATCGTCGGACTGGCCTGGCTTCTGATCGTCCTGCTTGCCGTCGGACGTGCCGGCCGGGCTGATGGTCAGCGTGCCGAACGTATACTCGCCGCTCTTCGGCAGCAGCAGCACGTCACCGGCCTCCAACGTCAGCGTCAGGGTCTTCGGCTCATGGGTGGTCGTGTCCGACGGGTCGGCCAGTGCGAGGGTGGAGAGACCCTTCACCGGGTCGCCCAGGTCGGTCAGGCCGGTCTTCGCGTCGTAGGAGGCGTTCTCGCGGTGGCTGATGGTCACGTCCTTGGAGGCGTTGTCGCCGGACGGGGCCTTGTAGGTGAGCGTGTACTTGCCGGCCTTCAACGCCTTCCACGAGCCGTACAGGGGCTCCTTCGCGTCGTCCGCCTTCGGCGTCACGTCGCCCTTGTCCGACACGTACACGCCGGTGCCGGTCTTCGTCTCATTGCTCAGGTCGATGGACAGCGCCTCAAGCCCCTGCGGCTTCGAGTCCTGGCCCGGCTTCTTGTCCCCGTCGGACTGGCCCGGCTTCTTGTCCCCGTCCTCGCCGGTGGACGGCTTGCCGGAGGTCAGCGTGTAGTTGAACTTGGTCTTGCCGTCGGGCGCGGTGAACGTCAGAGTCCAGCCGGTGGCGTCGCCCAGCGGGGTGCTCCCGGCAGTCCACCCCTCCGGCACGGAACCGGCCTCGGCCTTCTTGGAGCCGGCCGGGATGGTGACCGTGGTCTGAGCCGGATCGAACGCGACGGCCTTGCCGTCCACGGACAGGGTCACGCCCTTCAGATCGGCGGCGGTGTACTTGCCGTCCTTGTCGGTGTCGCCCTTCGACAAGTCATCCTGGGCCTTGTCGGCCGTGAACGTGAGCTCGCCGAACGTGTACTCGCCGCTGGAGGGCAGGAGCAGCACGTCGCCGGCCTTCACCGTCAGTACGACCGAAGTGGGCTCGTCCTTGACCGGGTCGGCCGGGTCCGTGACCTTCAGGACGCCGTCCTCCTTGACGGCCGTGCCCAGGTCGGTCAGGCCGGTCTTCGCGTCGTAGGAGGCGTTCTCGCGGTGGCTGATGGTCACGTCCTTGGAGGCGTTGTCGCCGGACGGGGCCTTGTAGGTGAGCGTGTACTTGCCGGCCTTCAACGCCTTCCACGAGCCGTACAGGGGCTCCTTCGCGTCGTCGGACTTCGGCGTCACGTCGCCCTTGTCCGACACGTACACGCCGGTGCCGGTCTTCGTCTCCTTGCTCAGGTCCACCACCATGGAACCATCCGCCGGCTGCACCGGCGCAGTGGCGGCCGGACCCGAGGCGGCGGCCCCGTCGACGGCCAGCGCAGCCGGAGCCGCGACACCGGCCAGAAGCGACGCCACCGCAGTGGCCGACGCGGCGAACACCATGAGCCTGTTGTTTTCCTTCTTGGATACGGTCATGTGACCTCTTCCTTTCCTCGACCGCCGGCATGACGCCGACGGCGTGATATACGGTCCGGCGGCCGCCCCGCGGCACGCCGGGATGGGAGGACGGCCCTGCCGGACGCATCCCGTGAACCCCACGGGACGGCCACCCGCGCCGCCGCCGATATCCGCAGGCGCAAAGGTGGGGCGGACAGGCCGGAAAGGCCCGCAAACACAGAGGAAAGGCACCGCATGACCGACGGAACCAGCATGCCCGGGAAGGGCTCCGAAGACGAGACCCAACTGCTCCAGCCCATCAAGGAGTACAAGGACGAGGCCAAGCCGCTCGACCTGCCCAAGGCCGGATTCGGGGGATACCGGACCGACCAGGTCGACCAGCTCGTGTCGCAGCTGCGACGACAGCTCGACAACGAGAAGAAGGCCAACCAGAGGCTCAAACGCGAATACTACGACCTGCAGACCGAAAACGGCAGGCTCAACCAGCGCATCGCCAACCTCACCGAAGAGAACAAGCGGCTCCGCTACGCCGCAGACAACCCGTACGAGCGGATCGGCGTCGACATGCAGGACATGGTCAACAGCGCCAAGGCCGAACGCAGGAAGCTCCTCGACCAGGCGCGCAAGGACGCCGAAGCGACGACGGCCGCCGCGAACAAACAGGCCGAAGGGATCATGCAGGAGGCGCACGCCCAGGCAGGGAAGACCACCGAGGCGGCCGAGGAACGCAGACGCAAGGCCGACCAGGAGGCCGACGAACGCATCTCCCAGGCGCGCGCCCAGGCCGAAACGCTCGTCAACGACGCGCAGGCCAAGGCCGACGCGCTCGTCAACGCGGCCCGCTCCAAGGCCGACAGGCTCGACCGCGACTCCAAGGCCCGCTGCGAGGCCGCCGACCGCCGCGAGAACGAGGCCGCCGCCAGCGTCGCCCAGGCGCACCGGCTCCTCACGGACGCCGCCGCCAGGCTCGACCGGCCCGCCCCCGCCATCCTCGCCACAGCAGTCCAGGAAGACGCCGAATAACCATACCGCCCAGCAGAAAAACACCCCCAAGTATGCTATACTTGGGGGTGTCATCATAGTGGGAGGGAGAACCATGGCGGACAAGAACGGATACGCGCTGGCCGCGCTGCGCAGGACCTTCGGATACGGGACCTTCCGTCCGGGTCAGGAGGAGGCCGTCGACGCGATCGTGTCGGGGCGCGACGTCATGGCCGTCATGCCCACCGGAGGGGGCAAATCCATCTGCTACCAGCTGCCCGCCGCCAGACCCGGCACGTTCACCCTGGTCGTCACGCCCCTGCGCGCCCTCATGCGCGACCAGGTGCGCCACCTCGACGAGGCGGGCGTGCCGGCCGCCCTCATCGACAGCGGCGTGGACGAACGCGAACGCGCCGGGATCTACGCCAAGGCGATCGCGGGCGGGCTGCGCATCCTCTACGTCGCGCCGGAACGCCTCCACACACCCGACTTCGCCGAATTCACCCGACATGTCGCGATCAGCCTGCTCGCCGTGGACGAGGCCCACTGCGTGCTCCAATGGGGAGGCGACTTCCGCCCCAGCTACATGCGCATCGGCGAATACATCAGGGGACTCGAGCCAAGGCCCGTCGTCATCGCCCTCACCGCGACGGCCAGCCGCACCCAGGCCGACGAGATCATCGGACTGCTCGGCCTGCACGACCCGGTCCGCATCGCCACCGACGCCGACCGGCCAAACCTGCACCTGTCCGTCGTCAGGGCCCGGCCGCGCGAACGGGCGGAGGCCATCATCCGATGGGCGAGGACGCACCAGGGCAGCGGCATCATCTACAAGGAGAACCGGAAAGGCTGCGAACAGCTCGCCGCCACGCTGCGCGCCGAAGGCATCGACGCGGCCGCGTTCCACGCAGAAATGGGGGACGCCGACAAGAAGAAGGTGCAGGACGGGTTCCTCTCCGGCTCGCCCAGGGTCATCTGCGCCACCAGCGCGTTCGGCATGGGCGTCGACAAGCCCGACGTGCGATGGGTCCTCAACGACGGACCATGCAAGAGCCCGGAAGCCTACTGGCAGGAGGCCGGACGCGCGGGCCGCGACGGCCTGCCCGCCGAAGCCGTCCTCTACTGGAGCCCCGGCGACTGGCGATGGCTCCGCCGCGCCGCATGGGAGGCCAGAAGCCGCGCCGAGGAATCCGGGGACCCGGCCCGCATCCACGCCGCGGAACTCATGGACACGCGCCTCGACGCCATGGACGACTACTGCCAGACCAGCGGATGCCTGCGCGCCGCGATGCTCGCCATCTTCGACCCGCCGGGCACCCGACGCCCGGACTGCCGCAACTGCACCAACTGCGAGACCCGGACGGCCGCCGAAACCAGACGGACTGCCGACAGCGCATCAAGGAAGGCGGCCCGCAGAAAAAGGGAGGACCGCCGGACGCGCGCCCGGACAGGGGAGAGCACGCCCATGGACCGGGAGGCCATCCGCGCCGCATGCACGTACGTCGCAAACATCCGACGAGCGCGCGGCCACGGCGTCCGTCCAAGCGTGCTCGCCGCCGCCCTCCACGGATCCACCAGACACGCGGTCACCGAACAGGGCCTCGAACTCATCGAAGGCCACGGCGCGTTCGCCGGCCGCAGCAGGCCCGCCGTACGAGGCATGATCGCCACACTCGAAGCCATCCAGGCCATAGACACCCGCACCGGCACCGTCGAACCCGGCCCCCTGTTCGACCTCTACATGGAAGGGAAGTGACGCCCATGAGCGGCAAGGCCGAAACCAAACCCGCCGACGGACGCACCCTGCGGGCCATCAGACAGGAGCGGAGCATCCTCGAACAGACCCTCGCCCGGATCACCGGCATCGACCCCGACACCATCACCGGCATCGAGGACGGAAGCCTCCCCACGGACGCGCTCACCGGCCAGCAGGCACGGGAATGGGGGAAAGCCATCGGCGTCAACCCCGAACGGATCCGAACCGCATACGACGCGACAGGGGAGAAGCCGACGCCCATGCGCCGGCTGAGGGAATCGCACGGCTGGACAGGACCCGAACTCGCCATGCACGCCGGAATACCATACCGCAGCCTGCGCCAATACGACGCCGGCACACGCGACGCGAACAACATGACCGCAGGCATGCTCGCAGCCATCGCCGCCGCGCTCCACGCCAGCATGGAACAGGTCGCGGGCCGCTGCGAACAACCCGCACCTGCACCGAAGCCGCCGGCCGGCTGGACGGGGACACGCCTGGCCTGGCACCGACGCCGTCAGGGACTCAGCCAGGCCGGACTCTCACGGGCCAGCGGACAATCCATCCAGAACATAGGAGGCATCGAAACCCGCCGATGGGCCGCCGCGAACAAACGCAGCCGCATCATCCTCGACCTAGCCGCCGCCCTGCACATCCCCGCCATCGAACTCCTCGACCCCGAAACCACCCACGACCCGACAAGGGACCCATGCGGGGAACCGTGAATCCGCCCGCGGTCCGAACCGCGCAAGAGGGACAGCAAACAGTCCGGAACGAGTCGAAAGACGCCGGTCCTGCACCGGTTCCGTCAAGGCCTCAGCCAGGCCGGATTGCCGATCCGGTTCCTTGCCGCCTATCTCGGATCATGCGACACCCTCGTCGCATGATCCCCCGGCCGGCCGTCGCCTGCCTGCAGTCCTGACTCGATGCCGTACTCCTCGCGCATCTCGTCCATGGCTACCGTGGCCGCGATGTTCCACAGGACGTGCGGCCAGCCCGTCATGTCGGGCCAGGCCGCCCAGAAGTCACGGTCAGTCGCATAGCCGCGCACCGTGACAGTAGGTTCATCCCTCACGGCGCTGGAATGCCGGATCAGCTCCCCGATCCGGTCGCACATCACGTCCGTCATGGCCTCTATCGCGTCGAACATGTCAGGCAGCAGCATGCTGATGTTCGCGGGTATGCCGCGCACGCCCTCCCAGCTCGCTATCGTCGGCTGTTTGACGGGAGGGCGCGGCGAACCGTCCGGCATGGGGCTCACCAACGCCAGGCAACGGCCCAGCTCCTCCTGCGAGAGGCCGAGCCGTTTCCTGCGCGTCTCCAACTCCAATGGCGTCATACGTCAATCCTCCTTGTGGTCCGTATTGGCGTGCCAGTCGATGTAGTGGCATGCCGCCCAACGTTCGGCGTCGTCCATGAGGTATTCCCGCACGTCCATGCCCTGTCCGATCGCATAGTTGACGACGCTGTGCAGCCGTTCGATGTCGGGATAGTAGAAAAGGGTCTCGTTGGCGTATTTCGACGTGTGGTGCCAGCTGGTGCAGGTCAGCCATGCGCCGAGCAGGATGTTTTTCGGCATCGCGATGAACGCGGCCATCACGTCCTTCCTGGGCAGGCCGGTCAGGTCTTCGGTGGTCAGGTCCGTGTGTTCGAGCAGGCCGGCGTCGATTCCGCCGTCGAGGATGTGGCTGAGTTCGGCGATCATGGCCGTCCTGTTCCATTTCGAGAGGGGCATTTCGCCGCGCGCGTAGGCTTCGAGCGCACGCACGCTCATGCTGCTGCCGACGTATCCGCGCTGGTTGTATGTGACTGTCATGATCTGGTTCCTTTCCAAGGTGCGGGCATGGCTCCAACCTTCCCGCTGATGTAATAATTTTATCACATGACGTGTGGTGGCGCAATCGGCGTTTCGGCAGGAATGCCGGTATGATATGAGGTATCCCGCAAAACCGGATACATGCTCCCCACGCTTGTGGGGATGATCCCGTGAAAAGGGTCAGACATGGAGTGTTCCCCACCATAGTGGGGATGATCCCGTAGATAGGACAGGTTGCGGGGTGTTCCCCGCACTAGCGGGGATTATTTTTTCCGGGAGCGTCATACCGGTATGCGCCGAGCGAGGGGAATTGCAGCCCAGTGCGTGTGATTAGCGTGTTGACGCGCCACCACTCCGTCATACCCTCCACGCCATTCGCATAATCGTTTTTTCCTCGCTCCACGATCAGATCCCATTCGGCCTCGGCCAGACGACGCGCCAAACGCCGGGTGTCACCATCCAAAAGGTCCCCGCAATCGTCCAGCAGATCGAGGACGGCCAGAGGATTCACCCGCATCAACCTTAGAGCCTCCGCGGCAGCATATTCGATGGACCCCGCCATGTCGGAGCCGTCGAAGTTGCCCGGATACGCGGCCTCGGTGATACGCCGGCCGGCATCCATGGCCGCCGTGACCTTCCCGCGCAGCTCGTCGCACAGGACACGCGCCTCGGCATCATCCACCATGCCACGCTCCCCATAGGGTACATGCTGCCCGGTGAAGCTCACACTGTCCTCGCACAGGCTCCAATACTCGGACACCGTCGGATGCTCCACCCAGTCGGACACCCACCTGTCGAACCCCGCATCCGGCACCTTGCCCACGGACGCGAGATATGCGTTTTCGGCTTCCACGATCCGCGCAGCCGCATCATCCCCCATGCCGATGGCCCAATCGCTTGCCGCCTGCATGTCCGTCGAAGGCAGCAGGTCAGTACGACGTCCCTCTTGCACCTCATACATGCGACGCAGTATGGCGACGACGTTCATCAGCCTGCTGTGTTCCGTTCCGGCCATGATTCCTTCCTTTCCAAGGTGCGGGCGTGGTTCGAGCCTTCCCACAGATGTAATACTATTATTACATATGTTGGCGTGAACGTCAAATCCCCACCCACGGCGCATGCACCCGCCCTGACGGGATGGCGCCGGCGCCTCCGTGGGGCGCGTGCATGCGTCCGGACGGGATCAGGGGCGGGTCTCCGCGAACGCGATTGTCACGGGCAGGCCCAGGACATGCATCCTGTCGGAGGCGAGCCTCGTCGCCGCGTTCGCCGTCCTCCAGGCCGAGGGGTCCGGATGTCCCGGATGCGCGTCAAGCCATTGCGACGCGTCGCGCCAGTACGTGAGCATCAGGGGCGCCGGCTCCACGCCCCGCTCCCGCGCCACGGCCGCCGCCTGCGAGGCGATGTCCACCAGCGCCGCCGCCTGGGAGGCGGCCTCCCGCCAGACGCCTTCGACCAGATCCCAGGCCTCACGCGACGGTGGATAGAACTCTTTCGGGTCCTCCCAATTGCGCACCGTCCTGGGCGTCACGCCCACACGCTGCGCGACCCACGCCTGCGGCAGGCCCAGCATGTCCCGCAATAGGCGGAAATCCGCCTTCGACCTCGTATCGGACAATCGTTCGTCCATCACGCACCTCCCTGCACCAATGGTTTCCTCATATAGGAAACAATACGACCTTAAAGCGGAAACAGCAAGTTCGTGGTTTGTGTCCCGCCGCCCCGAGGTGGTGGCGGGACGGCCTCCGGCGGCCCAAGGGGCTCGCCCGCCCCTTGGGGAACCCCGCCTTGGCGCCCGCGTCCCGCAGGCGGGGCGCGGGGAGGTTTTTTCCCTTCTTCGGCGGGCGGGCAGCATACCGGCGTCGTCGCGCCTGTCAACGTCGACACACGCGGCCTCCTGCGTCGGCCCGGGTGTCGGCTTATGACAGGCGCTCCTTTGGCCGGGTACGCGTCCGCTGACCGAAGAAGGTCAAAAAACAAAATCAGGACCCCACACCAACAGGAGGCAAAAATGACCACTCGCAGCATCGCAGACTATCCGGCACTCAACATCTTCGTCGGCGACGACTTCGCGGACCTGCGCACCCCCAGCGGAACCCTGCTCATCGACTGGAATGCGCGCACGAATCTCATGACCCGCCACCCCGACGGCATGACCTCGGAAACACGCCCGGCTGACAGCCTCGACTACGCGTATTGGCTCAAACACGAACTCGAACAAGCCGGCACGTTCGTCGCAGTCATCCCGGTACTAGGCCAAGGCCAAAACGAATACGACCCCGCCGAAACCCTCGACCTCTGCAACGCCTGACCCAGCAAACCCCAACATGTGGGCCGTGCTCTCACACGGCCCACCCCTCACAAGGAGATCCCTCATGAAACTCTTCATCGCACAACTGCCCGTCACGCTCCGCTGGTGCGTCACCGACGGCAGCGACATCTACGACGTCAACGGCATACGCACGTTTGAAGATCGAACCGACGTCACGCGCACCCTCACCGTCTTCGGCATTAGCGTTCGACGCAATGTGCTCATGATCGACGACCACCCCTGCGACGGCGTCGAACTCTATATAGCAACCCATCCAGCTCCCACACGATAGGAGACCCATCATGAACACGAGCACGCAAAGCCCCGCAGCCGTCAACCTGCGTATCCGCCAACCCAACGGCGACCAATACGACGTGTACGAACGCGCCGACCAAGGACACAGCGGCAACGAGGAGACCGGCAGATTCTACATACTGCACCGCACCGCCCGAAAAATCCCAAGGAACCTCAGCAGCCTGGCCGGCGTCAGCTTCAACCTCACCGCGAACGGCACCATCACCGATTGCGAAGGCTTCAGCATCTACGAGAATATGGCAGCCCTCTGGGTGCAGGAGGACAAGCCGACGCCACTGCCCGAGGCCCGTCGGATCATCAGCCAATACACCAAGGACAACCAGTAAAGGACCTGCATCACCATGAAACGATTCACCCTCGAATACACCGAAACCTACAGCGGAACATTCACCATCGAACTGGGCGACGACTCCACCGAAGACGACGCCGTCAACGAACTCCTAGAAAACGCCGACCATTACCGTGTCGGCGAAACCGTGGAGCTCACCGACAGTGACGCCACCGTCACCAACATCAACACCATCGACGACTGACAGCCCAGCACAGGACAAAGGAGAGAAGCCATGAGCGCAACCGTAAGCGTCACCATCGAAGGACCAGGCGACGGGAAACTGGCCGGCACCGCGTGGAACATGTCGGACGACATCCAGACCTACATCTACCCGCAGGACATCGACCAGTTCACGGACGCCTTGGAAGCCTCGGACCTCATAAGCGAAGGCCCAAGCGACGAATACACGCGCACCTTCTACGCGGAAGAATACAAAGACCTGACAACCGCACTGGGGCAGCAGGCCGAAATACTGCACGAAGCGCCCAACGACCAGTATGCCGAATCCCCGGCCCGCGTGGAAATCCTCTATTAGACGAAAAGGAAAACAAATCATGAACGACTTAATCATCAACAAGGCCATAGGCAAACCGGCGGGAACCATCCTAGACAGGCTTGACATGGCAGGTGTCACGTTCACAGTCGAGACCGTGCCCCATGGCTGGCCGACCATCCGACGCAACGGCATCACTGTGGCCGATACCGGCACCACCTTCACTACATTGGCCGATGAACTGTACCGTTCCCCCACAGTCGTCCGCAGATGGGTGACCGCCGCACCGCTCGCCGAACGCTTCCGGCGCTGCGGGATCGACGTGCCCGACTGGATGGAACATGAAACCGAACGGCCTGCAGGACGCAACGAAATCTGAAGGCGAACCGTCTGACCCCCGCCGTGACCTGTGTCCCGCCACCCCGCTGCGGGGTGGCGGGACGGCCTCCGGCGGCCCAAGGGGCTCGCCCGCCCCTTGGGGAACCCCGCCCTGGCGCCCGCGTCCCGCCAGCGGGGCGCGGGGAGGTTTTTCCCCTTCTTCGGCGGGCGGGCAGCATACCGGCGTCGTCGCGCCTGTCAACGTCGACACACGCGGCCTCCTGCGTCGGCCCGGGTGTCGGCTTATGACAGGCGCTCCTTTGGCCGGGTACGCGTCCGCTGACCGAAGAAGGTCAAAAAACAAAATCAGGACCCCACGCCAACAGGAGGAACACACCATGAACACCACAACCGGAATCCCCGTCTGGAGCAACGCGAACGCCACACTCGAAGCCATCCTGGACGACGCGCGCGCCGAAGCCATGGACCTGGCCGAAGAGACCATCACGCGGCAGGGGACCGACCCCGCAGACGACTGGCTCGTCAACACCATCATCGAAGCCGGACTGCAGACGGCCAGCACGCGGAACCCATGGAACACGCCACGGGCGGAGACCCTGCGGCAGGCCATCGAAGGCCTCGACCTCGGCACGCCGGGCCTCGCCAGCGCCGCAGCCGAATACAACGACGCATACCGTCAGGACGAGATCGCGAACCTCGACGGTATCCGCCTCGACCGGCCCGTAATCATCACCGGCAAAGCGGAAATCTGGCGCGGCACACGGACCATGTGCAGCACCCTCCGGTTCGACACCATCGGCGACATCATCCGCCAGGCACCCTGGAACGACATGGACGTCGACGACTGGAGCATCGACCCGAACGACGACCTGCGATATACGGGAATCCACCACGACGGCGTCAACACCTGCACATACCGGCAGCTCAAACCCGACGCCCGAATCACCACGCACACCAGCTACTCGGCGATCCTGCGCATGAGCGAACCGCTCGGCCCCATCATCCGCAGCCACTACGGCATCGAACGCTGAAAACAACCGGCCACAAGAACCAAAGGAGAAGAACCATGTCCTATCTCAGCTGCTACGACGGCGCCCTGCGCCTCCACCATCCAACACTCGACCCGCGGCAGACAGCGGAGGAAGCAACCCGCATCTGCAGGACCATAGCAAACGGATGGCTCGACCCGGACAACGGAATCACCAGGATCAGCACCGACCCCGCAGACACCGAACCCACCGAACGGTGGCCGCAATCATGCGACGCCGTCATCCTCATCGAACCCGAAGGGGAAGAGACCTGGTACGACTGGCGCGACCACGTCGAACAGCTCAGGCAAGCCCTCGCAGAGAAACACATCGAATGCCGGGGGACAGTCCGCCGCCACAGCGACGAAACCTATGAACCCGACTACGAGCGGATCACCATCACCCCCGACCGGTGCACGAGCGAATACGCATGGCCGACATTCCCCGACGGCGAGAAATGGTGACCGAAAAACAATGACAAACCAAGGAGCATCCGACATGCAAGAACTCATCATCGACGGCGAACCCGTCACCTTCCAAACGGACTGGTACGTATGCGCACGCACCGGCGGAGCCATGCCCACGGAGGAACGCGAACGACTGCTGGCATCACGCGGCGCCAGCTGGCACGCGGCCCCCGAAGACGGCGACGGCGAAAGCGCTCTCGAAACCCGCACCGTCCTCGTCGGACGATACGAAAACGGACGGCTCGCCCTGGCCGCGCAAGGAGAGGACGGGCTCATGGAAACGGTCAGCGTCAACCTGCCCCACGAGCCCATCAAAGGACCCCTCACCCTATGGATAGACCCCGCCGCCGCATACACGGCGCTCGAAATGGAACGCGCCGGACTGCTCGCCGACACCGGAATCCAGGCCTGCTACGGCGCATACGGCACCCTCACCCGACTCATGCGCCTCACGCCAGCCGACGAGACCGCGACCATGCAGGCCATCCACACAGCCATGACAGGAAACAACGAATAAACACCGCCCACGGCAAGCCACCGCCACCGGACAATGTCCCTCCACCCCGCAGCGGGGATGGAGGGACGGCCTCCGGCGGCCCAAGGGGCACAACCCGCCCAGAGGACCGCAGACATCACGGCATCCACGGGTGAACGAAGGACCCCGGAACCACACAGGAACCTTCAGGAACATGATCACCGGCACCCCGCAAACGGGACACGACCGGAACCGATGCCATGGAATCCGCCCGCAGCCATTCATTTTTTCCTTCCTCCCTGGTTGATGGCTCCCGCATGATGCCATGGGCCGGGGATCCGTGCAACCGGGAAACGCCACGCCTCCGGCGGGAGTGTCCCGGTTGCGCGGATCCCTGGCCCACGGCCTCCTTCTCCCGTCATCAACCAGAAAGGAAAGAAAAAATGAACGACAACAAGCAGAACACCATCGCAAACGACCCCTGGGCACCGCAATACACCGACACCGAAACCATCAACCACGCGAAGAACGCCGGCACCCTCCCCGAAAGCCTGCCCTCAACCCCGAAACCAGGGGAGATCGGATTCGACCCCTGGGCGCCACTGGAATAGCGGGAACGGCTCGCAAGAGCCACCCCGCCCGGGGTCCCGCAACCCCGCTGCGGGATGGCGGGACGGCCTCCGGCGGCCCAAGGGGCTCGCCCGCCCCTTGGGGAACCCCGCCCCGGCCCCAGAGCCCCCGGACCCCACCCAGGCGCCTGCGCCCCGCCCAAGGACGGGACGCAGGCAACAAGACACGAACACGAAACCAAGCCAGACAACCGGAAAACCCAGGCCGCCCGCTACGCACCCGGCACCCGGCCCGGCGGGACCACAGGCCCCGCCGAAACGGAATCCGCGCACAGCGCGGATACCATCCACCGCGCCACGCCCCATACGGGGCGATGGACGCGAGAAAAAGCCCACAAAGAAGCGGGCAACGATCACGCAGGGGGGTTCCGGCCGGTTTCATTCTCGCAGGCGGCGGTGTTTCCGCAAGCGTTCGCGGGTCCGTCGCCGATGGGCGTCGCTCGCCAACAGGCTCGCATCATACGCCCAACGACGACAGACACGCGGCTTGCGAAACACAGCGGCTCGCCTGCGTGAACGAAGCCGTCCGGAAAACAAAGCGAACGACATAGGAGCGTGACACACATGGACAACAACACACGGACGCAGGGCGAAGCCATATCCGAAACCCTCTGCGAGCGTTGCGACGAACCCATCCCCGCCGACGCATATGCATACGAATGCCCCGACTGCGCAAGCACCGTATGCAAGAACTGCCGCATCACATGCGCCTGCGGCCGCACCATCTGCCGCGACTGCGCCACCGAATGCGACCACTGGGACTGCAAGAAATGGATGTGCCGCGAATGCAGGCATAAATGCGTGGAATGCCACGTATACCTATGTCCCGGACACACATGCAAATGCGAGAGATGCGACGGAGGCCTGTGCGACAACTGCCGAAACGCATGCGACTGGTGCGGAGTGGAGTTGTGCGACGAATGCGGACGCACCTGCTACGAATGCGGAAACTTCGAATGCCTGAACCACATCTTCGAATGCTGCCACTGTGACAGATGGTACTGCCAATACTGCTATGACGACCACGGGTGCTCGAACGCCGCAGAATACCGGAACCCCTACGAAGGCAGGCCCGCGAAGGAACCTTTCACGTTCGGTATGGAAATCGAAATCGACGGCGAACACGACCGCGAAGGCTTCGAACGCCATCCACTCATCGCAGGCTGGAGCAGTGACGGCAGTCTCCACAACCGCGGTTCACGCGAATACCAGACCCATCCCATGACCATGCAGGACATCGACGCCATCACCCGAGTGGTCGAAACCATCGACACGCCACAAGGCAACGCAGGCGGACACATGCACATCAGCCGCACGCCACGCCAGACCGCAGGCCGATGGTACTGGGCCCTCAAAGGACTCACCGACCAGCAGGCCGAAAACCTCAACATGCGCCACACCACAGGAAGCCGCTGGTGCCAGCTCGAACACTACCAATACCACGGCAAGGCCACCGCAGTTAACGACGACCATCTGAACACCATCGAACTACGGACGTTCGGCGCATGGAACCAGACCACCGCCCACCAGCTCGCACGCGCCGTCACTTGGATGCACGCCATGTGGCGATTCTTCCAGCGCTTCCCCAAAGGAACACTCAAGACCCGCGACATCATGGCGACCAGCCGCACCATGTACACACTCACCGAAGACCACACACCCATGCCGCCCGCAATCAGACTCGCAAGCCGGAAAGCCGCAGACGCGGCACGGCGAATCATCGACGACGCGGCACACACCCGACAGGAGGACACCCCATGTGCGTGATAGCCACCAGCCCGGCAGGCACCATGCCCACCCCCACGCAACTCGCGCTCATGAGCGAAGCGAACCCCGACGGAGCCGGAATAGCATGGCACGACGGCACCCGGCTCCACCGATACCGCAACCCCGACAACCACCGGACACTCGCCTACATCCTCCAAAACTGGAACGAACTCGAAAAACACCCGTTCCTGCTCCACTTCCGACTCGCCACACACGGCAAAGTAGGCATGGAAAACACCCACCCGTTCCGATACCGGAAACCCGACGGCCGAACCGGATACATCGCCCACAACGGCATCGCCCGCCGATACACGACCGGGCCATATGCCAACGACAGCCGCAACGCGGTACTCGCATGGCAGGCAGGGCACGCCGACCTCACCGACGGCAGTCAAGGCCAATACGCCCTCATCGACGAAACCGGGGAAATCCACTGGCTCACCAGCCAACAGAAAACAATCACCGGACAAACCGGAACAATCCAAGTCAGCAACACCCACTGGCGCGACTGGAGCGAATACACCAGCGGATACGCCGACTACCCGGACGAGTGGGAAGACGGATACCAAGCCGGATACCAACAGGCCCTCGAGGAAAACGGCATCACCACAACGCCAATCCTCGCATGGTAGCCACCCATTGTGGCAGTGTCCCGCCGCCCCGTGGTGGCGGCGGGACGGCCTCCGGCGGCCCAAGGGGCTCGCCGCCCCTTGGGGAACCCCGCCCGGCCCCAGAGCCCCCGGACCCCGCCCAGGAGGGAGCGGAGCCCGCAGGCGCACGGTCCGGACGTGTCCCGTCGTCGTGGCGTGGCCGGCCGCCATGGGCGGCCATGATGCCACGCCCCTCCGCCGGGACACGCCCCGTGCGCGCGGGCCGGCCCCAAGGCCGCGGGAAACTGAGCCCCGCCCCGATCGCCCCGGCCCCACGGCACGGCGGGCCGCACGGCGGCCCATGATGCCATGCCATGGTGCCGCGGCGCGCGCGGGCGGGGCCGTCCCATCCCGCCGCAGGCGACGGGGCCAGGCCACGCGCAGCGTAGGCCCGGCCCCGTCGGGAACACGCGTGCCCCCTACCTTTTCCCGGCGGATCCGGGTTGGCCGTTGTGTGGCGGCAGTGTCCCTCCACCCCGAGGTGGTGGCGGGACGGCCTCCGGCGGCCCAAGGGGCTCGCCCGCCCCTTGGGGAACCCCGCCCTGGCGCCCGCGTCCCGCCAGCGGGGCGCGGGGAGGTTTTTTCCCTTCTTCGGCGGGCGGGCAGCATACCGGCGTCGTCGCGCCTGTCAACG
>NZ_JFAN01000018.1:0-94515 GCF_006408855.1 Bifidobacterium sp. UTBIF-68
TAAAACTTCTGCTATTGTACTAATTATTTGTGTGAATGTCGATGGAGATGCATCAGTTTTCGATATGCAATCGTAAAATCATGTTATTTTTCTGCTTTTTGCTGCGATTCTTCTGCTATAGCGTTGGTATAGCATAAAAACTTGTGTCATTGTGGACGAAAGTGTGAAGGCGTGATGCTCAAGTCAGCAGCAGCGAAGCCTGCTTCGCCGAACCTTACTGGACAAGTCTGCCCACGTCGTTGATGCCGATGACGTGTCCATGACGTGTGTCGATGGCTTCGCTGCCGCCGTAGACGATGAAGCGGTGCTGTGGGTCGACGCCCATCAGCGGCGCCAGATCCTCGAGATTCTCGAAGGACTTCGGCCGGTATGTGGACGAGGACTTCACTTCGATGGCGTATTGCGGCTGGCCGCCTCGTTCGATGATGAGATCGATCTCCTTCTGGTTGCTGTCTCGCCAGTAAAACAGTTTCGGCTCGCGCCCGATTGCTTGATATCGTTTGATGATTTCCACCACGATGGCATTCTCGTACAGATTCCCGCGGTTCTGGCTGGTGAACAGCTGGTCGGCGGATTCGATGCCGAGCAGATTGGCTGCGAGCCCAGTGTCGTAGAAGTAGAGTTTTGACGCTTTGATGAGTCGTTTCCCATAGTTCTTGTGGTATGGGTGCAGTCGCAGCGTGATAAAGCTTGTCTCCAGAACGGAGAGCCAGTCGCGGGCGGTGTCAGTGCTGATGCCGCAATCGTTGGCGAGGCTTGTTATGTTGAGCACTTCTCCTACGCGGGTGGCGCATAGCGTAAGGAACGTATTGAACTCGGTGATCTTTTTGATGCCAAGTTCGGCCCGTACGTCACGGTCAATATAGGTCTTGATGTAGCTGGGGAAGAAGTCTGCTGGGTCGATGCCTAGGGTCACTGGGCGCGGATAACAGCCTTCGAACAGGAAATCGTCGATGGTGTTCGGCTCGCGATGGGCGGCGGCGAGCTCCGAATACGACAACGGCAGCAGATGAAGTACGGCGACGCGCCCTGCCAGTGATTGGGAGATGCGGTTCATGAGCAGGAAGTTCTGCGAGCCGGACAAGATGTATTGACCGGGGACGTTGTGCTGGTCGATGACGCCTTGCAGATAGGAGAACAGCGCAGGCGTGCGTTGCACCTCATCCAAAATAACGTGGTTGTCGTATCTGGCGAGGAAGGCGCGTGGGTCGTCCAACGCCGCTTCGCGCATGTCCTCATCCTCAAGTGAGACGTATCGGTAGTTCGGGAATGTCGCCCGGACGAGGGTGGATTTGCCGCTTTGCCTTGGTCCAGTCAGGGTGACTGCGGGGAATAGCTCTGCCAGGGATTGGAGTTTGGCGGTTAGTTCGCGTGGAATCATAGGGCTATGTTCTTTCCCTCTTCTTGGGTTTGCCGAATTCTCGAACATATCGGACAAATGTTCGTCGATTTGCATATGTTCTACTCGTTGATTTACATAAAGTATACTCGTCGATTTACATAAGGCCCACTCGTTGATTTGCATGGTTTGGGTGTTGGCTGACGTAGGCGCCTACCCGATTGCTTTCCAATCGTCTTTGTGTGGTGCCGCCGGGTTTGTTTGGCGAAGTCGACTGGCCGGGTGGTGGCCGGGTGGCGTCGCTCGGGTGGCTTGGTGAAGTCGGTTGGGCATGTGGTGGCCGTTTGGCTTTACTGAGTTGGCTGAGCGAAGTCATTTGGCCAGTTGATGTCATGGCGACTTCACTGACAGCGTTCTCAGTGAAGCTGTTTGGGCATATTGTGGCCGTTTGGCGTCGCTGGGCGTTCTCAGTGAAGTAGTTTGGCCAGTGGTTGCCCGGCTGGCTTCGCTGCGTGATGCTGAGTGAAGCCAGACGGGCGCGTAATGGCCATGTCGCTTCGCTGAGGGCATGCTTAGTGTGTCGTGGATGCCTGTCGTGTGCCCCGCAACTGCAATTTCGCCTGTTTTGCACTTGCGGGGCACAGTCTGTTTCGTGCCCACAATGGCGTGGAATCTGAGAATGGCGGATTTCCGCGGTTTTGCTGTTCGTGGTTGTGTCACGCTGGCGCATCCGCGTGCCACACAACTGCAGAAAGCGCGTTTTTGCAATTGCGGGGCACGAACATTGCCATGTTTTACGCCAGTCTGACTCCTTGTTTTGCGCTGGCTACCGGGCCAGTCTGCTCCCGGTTAATCGTGGTTGAGTGCTTACGCCTGCAGGATGTTCGGCTCGAGCAGGAAGTCGTAGACGCTCATGGTGAGGATGCCGTGGTCGTCTCGTGTGGGCTTGATGATATCGCGCACCAGCACGATCTTCTGGAAGCTGTCGTCGACGTCGAGCAACGAGGCCTTTTCCTGCGCGGTCTTCTCCATGTCGGGCAGTTGGTACGCTGATTGGATGTAGTATCGCTGGCTGCCGAGGTTGGCGACGAAATCGATTTCCAGCTGTCTGCGGAAAGGCATGCCGTCGCGGTATCCGCGTTGTTCGACCACGCCCACGTCGACGTTGAACCCGCGCATACGCAACTCGTTGTATACGATGTTCTCCATGATGTGCGTCTGTTCGACTTGGCGGAATCCCAGACGCGCGTTGCGCAATCCCACGTCCTCGAAATAGTACTTTTTCGGACTGCCGATGTACCGACGTCCCTTGACGTTGTAGCGGCATGCCTCCTTGATGACGAAGGCGTCCTCGAGATAGCCGAGGTACTGCGTGATCGTGTTCACGCTGATTGGGGAGTGAAGTACGCTGCTGAACGTCGCCTTGATCTTGGACGGATTGCTCAACGCGCCGATCGAAGAGGCCAGGACGTTCACCAGATCGTCTAGCTCCTGCGATTTACGGAGTCTGTTCCGTGCGACGATGTCTTTGAGATAGGTTTCCGAGAACAAGTTCTCCAAGTACCGTGATTTCTGCTCGTCGGTCCGCATGGACAGGGTGAGTGGCATGCCGCCGAACACCACGTATTCGGCCCAGCCATGCTGGACGTCTCCATCGTATGCCTGCATGAATTCCGCGAACGACAGGGGGCGGACGCGCACCTCGTCTCCGCGGCCGCGGAACTGGGTCTTCACGTCGGTGGAAAGCATCTTCGAATTGCTGCCTGTCACATATACGTCAACGTTACGCATGCGCAGCAGTCCGTTGAGCACCTCGTATAGTTGCGGAGGCTCATCGCCGTGCATCTCCGTGTCGGATATTGCGTACTGCACCTCGTCCAGCAGCACGTAATACTGTTCGTCGCGAGCTGTGATACGCGACGTTATGTATGCGTACAGCCGTTCCGGGTCGCGCAGGTCCGAATACGCCATGTCGTCAAGCACGGCTTCGATGATGTGGTCGTCGTCCACGCCCTTGCCGTGCAAATAATCCTCGAACAGAGTGAACAGCAGGAAGGATTTTCCGCAGCGTCTCGCCCCGGTGATCACCTTGACCAGACCATTGCCCATGCGTGCGATGAGATCGTTGAGATATCTGTCTCGGTGTATCAGCATGAGGTCTTTCCTCTGGTGGATTGGTATGTGCTATTGAATTATTGTTGCATATATGTCAAAGATGTTCAATAGAAAGACAAGTTATTGAAAATAATTGTCATGTATGTCAAAAATATTCAACAGATTGAGTGCGGTGCGCCAAACTGAAAATGCCGGCCAACCGGGCGTGGTGCGGGTGCCTGTTGTGCGCCACGCAAGTGCAATATCGCCTGTTTTGCGTTTGTGGGGCACACGCCTCATATTCACAATTTCTCACAATGGCGGATTTCCGCGGTTTTGCGTGTCTCTGCCCTGCCGCTGTCGGCGCGTTCGCGCGCCACGCAAGTGCAAAAGAGACGATTCTGCGCTTGCGGGACAATCCCTCGTGCCACGTCAGCGCATAATCGCCCATACTGTACCAGCGTGGCGCATAATCGGAGAGCGCGATGACCATGATTGCGACCATATCCAGTCCGAATGGAGATGCGTCGCGGGCGCGGTGCCCCAGCCGTACCTTACTGCTCTTCATTGCGAAAAGCCCCCGCTGGCGGGCGGCGCAGCGAGGGCTTTGTGAGGGCTTTACGCAACAATAAGCGGACGCAGATCAGCTGTTGGCCCCGGAGAACGAGGCGTACACGCTAGACGCCCAGACCATGAACGGATCCTGATCGCCCGTGCCGGTCAGCGGCTGATAGTTCACGTCGGTGTGCAGGCTGTGGGTGCGCGGGTCGTAGGTGATGCGCAGCTCGGTCGGTGCATCCACGCCGTACTTGGCGCATGCCTGAAGATACTGGCTCACCAACGCGCGACCCGAGTCGAAGAACTGGCTGCGTGCCTCGGCGGGCGTGTTCTTCAGCAGGTCGCCGGACGCCACCAGTGCATTGCCGGAGCGGAAGAAGCAGTCCCACGTGGGGGCGCCGTTCTGCACGGCGGCATGCACGTATACGGTCTGGATGGTGCCGTTGCTGATGGCGTCCTGGTTGGGAAGAGACGCGGCAAGGTACGCCATCTGCATCTGCAGCGAGCCGGTCTCCTGCTCAAAAGGGTTGGTGCCGCCTTGTTGCGGAGCGGCGGCAGCGTTCGATGCCGGCGACGGAGCCGGCGCCGCAGTCGTTGGCGGAACCGTGGGGCCGGCCTGTGCATTCAGGGGTGTCGGGGCAGAGGGTTGTGCGTTCTGGGCCTCAGGTGAGGGAATGGGAGCCTGCGGGGCTGCGCCCGGTGCAAACGGAGCCTGAGGTGCGGCGGAAGCTGGCGCGCTGTAGTTTGGTGCTGACGCGTAGCCCGGGGTGGCTGGTGCGGCGTTGGGCGCTGCGGTCGCCGCCGGATAACCTGCAGGGGCGTAGCCCTGCGGTGCCGGGGCGCCTTGCGGAGCGTAGCCGGGCGCACCCGGTGCCGCCTGAGTTGTTGCGTTCTGCGCGGCCTGCTCCTGCGCCTCTTCTTCGTCGGCCTTCTTCTTGGTGTAGAAGTACTGCGCCACGCCGACGACAGCGAGGAGGACGATCCAGACCAGAGCCTGTCCGAGATCATCCGCAAGCACACCAAGGATGAGCAGCAGTACGCAGAGCACGATGATGAAGGGGATCATTTTCTTCGTGCGGCGGAACCTGCCCCGGTAGTTCATCTGCCAGTAGTTCCACGAATTGTTTTTCTTTCCGGCCATCATGACCTCCCTGTCATTGACGCTTAGCTGCTTCGGTGCGTAACCGGTCGCTAAGTTCTGTGCTGCGTCGATTGCCACCACCACAACGCAATTCCACTGTAGAACGAGCGAACGTGAGAATGAAGGAGGACCCGCGGGGTGCTTTGTATGTTCACAGAGTATTCATGCAGTTTGCGCGACTGGCCTGCGTAGCGGCTTCATTCGGGGCGGCGGGCGCTTGTCGGGCGCTTGTTGGGTGTTGTCTGTGGACGACGCATCGACGTATAAGTTGCGGTGTGCGTTGGCTTGGTTTTCCGGCGAAATCCGTTGGATTTCCTACAGTCAACGTTGGCTTCCGCCAGTCAATGAAGCCATTGTCGGAAGCCATTGTCTGCGGACTGCTTCAATACACTGCTTCAATATCCGGTCTGGTGCCGGTTCTGACAGACGTCCGCATGATGGGTGGATGACCATATTGCGCAGTGCATAATCCTTATAATCGTGCCGCTTACGTAGAATGAAGCGCAAAACAACAGGGTGAAGGATGGCGACGCCGGCACGTCCACGTCGACCGCAGCGCGTGTTGCTGTTCGAACGTGCGCAGCCAGCGCGCGCAGCGCATCGGGCACATGTGGCAGCACACACAGCGCGTGCCGCGAGTACCGTACCGGCCCGGGGCGGACGCCTTGCATCGGACGCCTGACCGCTCGACCCAAACCCAAGAGAAGAACGAAGGACAGCAGTGGCTCTCATCGTGCAGAAGTACGGCGGCTCGTCGGTCGCCGATACCGATTCAATCAAGCGCGTGGCCAAGCGCGTTGTTGAAACGGAAAAGAAGGGCAACAGGGTGGCCGTGGTGGTCTCCGCCATGGGCGACACCACCGACGACCTCATCGACCAGGCCCTGAGCATCGACTCCAACCCGCCCGAGCGCGAGATGGACATGCTCATGACCGCCGGCGAACGCATCTCCATGAGCCTGCTCGCCATGGCCATCCACGCCGAAGGCAGCCGCGCCCACTCGTTCACAGGACAGCAGGCAGGCTTCTTCACCGACGCCCGCTATGGCGCGGCCCACATCAAGTCCGTCAAGCCGGATCGCGTGAAGAACGCGCTCGCGCTTGGCGATATCGCGATTGTGGCCGGCTTCCAGGGCATCAACGCCAAGGGCGACGCCACCACGCTCGGCCGCGGCGGCTCCGACACCTCCGCCGTGGCGCTCGCTGTGGCCCTCGGCGCGGACATCTGCGAGATCTACACCGACGTGGACGGCATCTTCACCGCAGACCCGCGCATCGTGCCCGCCGCCCGTCGCATTCCGGCGATCGACTACGAATCCATCCTCGAGATGGCCTCCTGTGGCTCCAAGGTGCTGGCGCTGCGCTGCGTGGAATACGCCCAGCGTTTCAAGATGCCGTTGCATGTGCGCTCCTCCTTCTCGCATCGTCCGGGCACGCTGGTGGTGCCCGACGGAGTGGACCCGCGCACGCTGCCCAACCTCGACTGACCGTCGACTGACCGTCGGCCGGTCGCGCGCCGGCACACATTCATCGCAACACACGTAAACTCAACCAAGACAAGGCAATAGACATGACTGAAGAAGAAGCAAAATCCATGGGCGACCTGTTCCCCGATCTCGGTCCTGAGGCCCCGGTGATCTCCGGCATCGCCCACGACCGTTCCGAAGCGCTGGCCACCGTGCGCGGCGTGCCGAACGAACCGGGCATGGCCGCCAAGGTGTTCACCGAGCTCGCCACCGCGGGCGTGAACGTGGACATGATCGTGCAGGCCGGCGCGTCCGTGGGCACCGCCGACATCTCCTTCACCGTTCCCGAGGCGTCGGTCAAGCAGGTGGAGAACACGCTGATCGACAAGCAGGACGACCTCGGCTATCACTCCTTCGACATCAACACCAACGTCGGCAAGGTGGCCGTGGTGGGCGTCGGCATGAAGACCCACTCCGGTCTGGCCGCCAAGTTCTTCCGCGCGCTGAGCGACAAGGGCATCAACGTGCTGATGATCTCCACCTCAGAGATCCGTATTGCCGCTCTGGTGCCGCTCGACCAGCTCAACGAAGCCGTCAAGGCACTGCACACCGCCTACGGTCTGGACGCCAAGCAGATCGAAGCCGTGGTCTACGGCGGTACGGGTCGCTGAACGCGGCCGGTACCGCTGCTGTGGCGACCGCCGCGGTAGCAGTCGCGGCGGCCGCGGCCGAGTCCAGCGGGCCAAGCGCCACAGGGCGCTGAGCCTCAGACGCTGGGCCGTGCTGTGTCCACCTGTTTGTCTGCCTCGCAACGGTCCAACGACCGGAAGCGGCTCTGAGCCCAGTCGGATTCAGCCCATTAGCGCCTAAGTCGGGTGCCGGTCTGAATTGATGTCTCAATCGATGCCGGTCTCCATCGATATTAAGGAATAGCCAGAATGCCCTCCCTGTGGAGGGCATTCTGCGTTACAAGGGGCTGATTTCAGCATCCCGGAACATCTATTTGTGTTACGAGGGGCTGGCCCCGAAAGTAGAGGCCATTCATAATGGCGGAATGACGGTCGGAATGAGCCGAAAACAGGTTGTATCTTCCGAACGCAGCCCCTCGTAACGCAGATAGATCTTCCGGAAAGTGGAAATCAGCCCCTGCTAAGCGAGAAAGCCCTCCATTAGAGGGCTTTCCGCGTTCAATGTAGTTGATTTCGGCTTTTGCGGCGGCTTCTCAGAGAGGTATCTGCGTTCAATGAGGTACATTTGACTCTTTGCGGAAAGCTATCTGCCTTGAGTGAGGTATCCCAACCACGAAACCCCGAGTATGAACGCCGATATCGCAACGTTTGTACTCGGGGTTTCACGTATTTGGTACCTCACTGAACGTAGATAGCTGTCCGGAATGCAGCGAATCTACCTCATTGAACGCAGATAGCCCGCCACTCTTCCACGAAAGGACTCAGTAGTCGGGCAGACTTGCGTGTTGCCTGACTGGCGCCGACCGTTCTACAGCCTTATGCGCCGTGAGAGTCCCCGCAACACATTTGTAGGGGTACGGCGCGGATGCGTCTCGGTGACCGTACGCTGCTGTCTGCCCAGCATACGTTTACCGAGATAATGGTGAGATGACGGCTGCTGTGGCCTCCTCTGGTCCCCTTTTTGGCTACTTCTTCGTGATGTAGCCCAGGGCCTTGAGCATTTCGGCGCATTCGAGTGCATCGCCCGCGGTGCCACGCAGCGTGTTGTGGGCCAGCCCCACGGAACAAGTTCTCTAAATCTTCAGAGTCCCTTAACCATAGATATCGGGGATTGGCGCTTCTATTGCATTGATATTCATCGTCAAGCATTCCTTAATTCAGGATACATATGCTTTGCTGCGTCAGCATTATGCTACAAGGTACATGATTGACACTAATACGAGGTTGTATGTATATGCTGGTTAATCACAAGTTTACGCGACGCCGTATTGTGAGCTGTTGTACGTTGATGCTTGTCGTTATGAGTTTTTGTTGGGGGTGTGGGCCGGCCGAAGGCGTCGCCCCGATGGATGTAGCCGAACTGCCGACTGCGCTTGATGGTACAGAAAGCAAGGCGCTTATTCTGCAGACGGTGCTGCGCCAAGAAAAGGGGCAAATCGAATCGCAGACGAAGTGGGAGGACCTTGCAGCCAGAGGTGCCCCATATGATTGGTCGTCTCGCACCATGATTACGTGCAAGGATGGTGCGGTGGCGAGCTTGACTGTGACCAAATATCCGTCTCAGGAAGCTGCGGTTGGAGTAATAGAAAGCATGGAAGAGCTTGCTGCTCGCGGAACATATGTGGCTAACCCAAGATCCGGAGTTGTGAAGAACAAGAGGCGCTCGCAGGCTGCAGAAGAAGTTGTTGGCAAACAGATTCATTATGACGAGTGCGAGGATTCGCCCCTCGATTGTTCCACTTGTACCGTCAATGGCGTCGCGTCTGCATGCGACGTTGACATATGGAGCAACAAGACAGTCGTATTCACATTAGTCAGTGCAGGGGCGTCACTACATGACTTCGCATGGTGATTAGGCGTTGATGATTTCCGGCCTGAGCAATAATGATGCTTTCCGTCCGAGACAATCAGGAGTCGCAACACCTTTGCAGAGGCGGGGTGCGGATGCGTCTCGGTAAACGTACGCTGACTTCTGCTTAGCGTACGTTTACCGGGGTAATGGTGAGGTGACGGCTGCTCGGGCCGCCGCTTGGCTACTTCTTGGTGATGTAGCCCAGGGCCTTGAGCATTTCGGCGCATTCGAGCGCACCGCCCGCGGCACCGCGCAGAGTGTTGTGGGCCAGCCCCACGAACTTCCAGTCGAAGATGGAGTCCTCGCGCAGGCGGCCGATTGAGACGCCCATGCCGCCCTCGTAGTCCACGTCCAGCTTGACCTGCGGGCGGTCGTCTTCGGTCAGGTACTGGATGAAGTGCTTCGGAGCGTGCGGCAGACCGAGACGAGCGGCCTCGGACGTGTAGTTCACCAGTCGGTCGATGAGCTCTTCCTTGGTGGCTTTCTTGCCGAAGTTCAAGAACACGGTGGCGGTATGGCCGTTGAGCACGGGCACGCGGATGCACTGCGAGGTGATCTTCAGCGGGCCGTCGAACGGCACGATTTCGCCGCGCTCGGCGTCCACATGGCCGAACACCTTGAGCGGCTCCTTCTCGCTCTTGGCCTCCTCGCCGGAGATGAACGGGATGATGTTGCCCACCATCTCGGGCCAGTCCTTGAACGTCTTGCCCGCGCCGGAGATGGCCTGGTACGTGCTCACCACCACCTCGTGCGGCTCGAATTCCTTCCACGCGGCCAGCGCCGGCGTGTACGCTTGGATCGAGCAGTTCGGCTTGACGGCGATGAATCCGCGCGTGGTGCCCAGGCGACGACGCTGATGCTCGATCACCGCGAAGTGCTCCGGGTTGATCTCCGGCACCACCATCGGCACGTCCGGCGTCCAGCGGTGCGCGCTGTTGTTCGACACCACCGGCGTCTCGGTCTTCGCGTACCGCTCCTCGATGGCGCGGATCTGCTCCTTCGGCATGTTTACGGCGGAGAACATGAAGTCCACGTCGGCGGCCACCTTCTCGGCGTCGTCGCCGTCCACGACCACCATGTGCTTGGCGTATTCGGGCATCGGCGTTTCCATCTTCCACCGGTCGCCCACGGCCTCCTCGTACGTCTTGCCGGCGCTATGCGCGGAAGCGGCGAGGGTGACCACCTCGAACCACGGGTGGTTTTCCAGCAACGTGACGAATCGCTGGCCCACCATACCGGTGGCGCCAAGAATGCCGACCTTCAATTTCTCGGACATGATACCTTCTGCTTCTCGCTTGAGTTCGATTAAGGAAACGTGTGCTATTACCTCTGTGCTTGGTCATGCACGACGGCCGCGCGCAGATGGAGATAATTGTACGGAGACCGGCTGCCCAAGGCGCTGCGTTTCCCATATGATGACGGGCGATGAGGGGCTGCGGTGGGCAATGGCGGCATGCCATGGCGCTGCCGCACTTGTGCCTCACGATAATCAGATACAAGTGACGGTCCCGAAACTGTTACGCCACGTTGCTAGGCTGGAGGCATGTCTATCGCATCAGTAGAAGCGCAGAAACAGCTTGACCGCATCGTGGCCCTTGGCTACCCGGATGTGGCGGACATGTCCGCCGCCGCATTCCGCGCGCTGGCCCGTCCGCTGATCGGCGCGCTTGAGCATTCCGACTTGGGCTCGAACATTCTCCTGGTGCCTACGCGCGAGCTGGTTTCGCCCGAATCCCTGATTGCCCGAACCTCCATCAACCGCATGGCCGGCTTCACCACGATGCCCCCGCGCGACATCGCCAGCTTCCTGCCCGTCAGTGGCTTCACCCCGCCCGAAGGCCCGTTCTATCTGGTAGTCGACCCGCATACCGGCACGTGCTACATCAACCGCGAGCCGGATGTGGCCCGCAAACTGCTGGATTCCGACGACCGCCTGCCGCTCACACTCGAGGAGGGGCTCGCCATCGCCACCCAGCATCCGGAATGGCTGATGGTCAAGAACGGCTTCAATCTGCTGGGCTCGCGCTCGGCGGACGGCCGCGTGCCGAGCATCTGGATGAGCCAGAACGCGCCACGCCTCGGTGCCGTTTGGCCGAACTCGCGCCATACGTGGCTCGGCAACGCCTACTGCGCCGCCCGACGCGGCATCAGCCTGTTCCGCTGATTTTCCGGTGTGACTGTCCTGCACCCGTCTGGGCCCTCCTTTGGGTCTTCCTTTGGGCTTTCCTCCTCCCTTCCTCCCCACCGTGTAGGGATTTGCCCACAGTGTAGGGATTTGCCCACCATGTAGGGAACTTCCCACAGTGTAAGGAGCAAAAACGGCTTTATTCCGCCGATGTGTAGGTTTTGTGTCCCTACACGATGGGGGATTCCCTACATGATGGGGAGATTCCCTACACGGTGGGGCTGCCTCCCCACCGTGGGCTGCCTCCCCAGACGGGTTCTAGTGATCGTTGCGACACCTGACCGACCGGCGGGAGGATCAAGTGGGCATGCGGGAAGGGATTGCGCGCAGCAGGCGCAGCAGGCACGTCGAGCCCGGCCGCCTGCGGAATTGAACGGCGTCGGAAAAGCCTGTGCCATTCCTGTGAACGAGGCAGCGGTGGCCGCATCCGCCCGCCTACACTGAAGAATCATGACGAACAGCTTGCGATTCCGCGAAGACGGCAGCTTCCGCGTGCTGCAGATGGCCGACGTCCAGGACGGCCCCGACGTGCTTCCCGACACCATCCGCCTCATCCGCGAGGCCATCCGCAAAGCCGACCCCGATCTCGTGGTGTTCACCGGCGATCAGATCCGTGGCTACGACCCCGCCTATATCGACACCTTCCTGCGCCGTCGCGGCGAGCAGCCAGGTGCCCGCGTGCGCGCGGTGACCAAGGTGGAGGCAAGGATTTGCGGCATCAGACAGCATTCCACTAAGGACGCCGAGCATACTGATGCGCCCGGTATCGACGAGCTCATGGACGAGACGCGCGCCAAGGTCCGCCGCACATTCGACGGCTTCCTCGGCCCGGTGGTCGAAGCGAAAGTCCCGTTCGCCGCCACCTATGGCAACCACGATTTCCAGTGCGGCATCCTGGCCGACGAACAGGATGACATCTACCGCGAGTTCCCCGGATGCCTCAACCCGGCCGACAGCCTCGAACCGGGCACGTTCGCCCTGCCCATCGAGTCCTCGGACGGCTCCGGTCGCGTGGCCATGAGCGTCATGATGGTCAACTCCGGCGACTACGCCACCGAGTCGGGCGAGCCCGGTGCTCCTAAGGAGCGCGACGCCCAATACCCCGCATATGTGGCCAATTCCCGCGGCCTCGACCTTGCGGATTCCGACGGCTATGGCACCCCCACGCCCGAGGCCATCGGCTGGCTCAAGTCCGTGCAGGTCGAGCTCGGCCGCCGCAACGGCGACGGCAAGCCGGTGCCGGCCATCGCCTTCCAGCACATCCCGCCGCAGGAGTTCTACGACTGCCTCAAGGAGGTGCCCGCCTGGACGCCGAACGCCGTGGAAGGTGCGCGCACCCACGCCGGCCACTGCTATGTGCTCAATCATGAGGTCTGCCGTCCGGGCTCCCGGCTGGGCGAGGCCATCGGCTGCGCGGACGAGAACGTGGGCGAGGTGGACGCCATGCGCGAGGCGGGCGGCTATTTCGCGCTGTTCTGCGGGCACGATCACAAGAACGCGTTCGTTGGCCACGTGCACGGCCTCGACCTGGGCTACGCGCCCACGTGCGGCTTTGAATGCTATGGTCCCAAGTCGCGCTATCGCGGCATCCGCCTGTTCGAGTTCCATGAGAACAATCCGGCCGGCTATGTGACGCGCATGCTCACTTGGGGCGACCTGGTTGGACGCTATTCCAGCAACGAGGTGCGTGTCTGGTTCGAGGACCACTGCGTGACCGATGCGGTCAGCATGCGCAACGAGCTGCGCCGTCCGGAGGTGTTCGCCGTGCTCGCCGGCGCGATGAGCCTTGGATTCGCCGCCATCGTGCGCTCGCTGCTCAGAGGCGCCCGCCGGTAATTCGCCGGCCCGGTCCGCGCGGCCGCCGCTCGCCCCGCCACAATACGGCATTTCCGCAGCCGTTGCCCGAGCTGGCCTGTAGGATGTTACATGCGTATTAACAGATGCGCATGGCTCTAGACAAGCGGTGCAAACCCGGTTTCGACTCCGGTCGCGGGCTGACATCAGCTGACATCAGCCGGCACTGGCCGTACGGGCCATATGGGTGGAGTGAATCCCATAGCGGACCGCACAGGTGGCACAGTGTAATGCCGGTGTCAACACTGTTGGCGTCAGCAGTGCCAGTGCTATGCCCGAGCGTGCGCACAACCCAAGAAAAGGAGGAACAATGGGTCAGGATCAATCATCTGTCTTTGATCTCGCAGCCGTCGCTGCGGCATCCAATGGGGGGAACAACGACCCGCTGCTGCCTCCGGCACGATTCATCGGCGATCCGCAGAAGCCCAGCCGCATGCCGTACAACAAGTACGTGGCCTATGACAAGCAGATTCCGTTTGATTACCCGGAGCGCACGTGGCCGGGCAAGCGACTGCAGCGCGCGCCGCGCTGGTGCTCCGTCGACCTTCGCGATGGCAATCAGGCCCTCGTCAACCCGATGGATTCCGAACGCAAGCTGCGCTTCTGGAACCTGCTGGTCTCCATGGGATTCAAGGAGATCGAGGTGGGCTTCCCGTCCGCTTCCGAGACCGATTTCGACTTCATCCGCATGCTCATCGAGCGTGAGCTGATTCCGGACGACGTGACCATCGTCGTGCTCACGCAGTGCCGCGAGCACCTGATCCGTCGCACCTATGAGGCGCTCAAGGGCGCCAAGCGCGCTATCGTGCACTTCTACAACTCCGTGTCCGTGCTGCAGCGCGAGGTCGTCTTCCGCAAGAACAGGGAAGAGATCAAGAAGCTCGCCACCGACGCCGCCGAACTGTGCAAAGACCTCGAATCCGAGGCCAAGGGCATCGACCTGTACTACGAGTACAGCCCCGAATCCTTCACCGGCACCGAGCCGGAGTACGCGGTCGAGGTGTGCAACGCGGTGATCGGCGTGATCAAGCCGACGCCCGAGCACCCGATGATCATCAACCTGCCGGCCACCGTGGAAATGACCACGCCGAACGTGTTCGCCGACGAAGTTGAGTACGTCTCCACCCATCTCGACGACCGTGACGCCGTGGTGCTGTCCCTCCACCCGCACAACGACGAGGGCATGGGCGTGGCCGCCACCGAGCTGGCCGTGCTCGCCGGCGCCGACCGTGTGGAAGGCTGCCTGCTGGGCAACGGCGAGCGTACCGGCAACGTGGACCTGGTCACGCTGGGCCTCAACTGGCTGACCCAGGGCATCGACCCGCAGCTCGACCTGTCCAATGTGCCCGAAATTCGCAAGACCGTCGAGTACTGCAACCAGATCAAGATCTCTGAACGTCACCCGTACGCCGGCAACTTCGTGTTCACTGCCTTCTCCGGCTCCCATCAGGACGCCATCAAGAAGGGCCTCGAAGCCCGTCAGGTGGCCGCCGACCGCGCCGGCGCCGACCTCAGCAGCTTCGTCTGGCTGGTACCGTACCTGCCGATCGACCCGAAGGACATCGGCCGCTCCTATGAGGCCATCATCCGCGTCAACTCCCAGTCCGGCAAGGGCGGCATGGCCTACCTGCTCAAGACCAACCACAACCTCGACCTGCCCAAGCGTCTGCAGGTGGAGTTCGACAAGGTCGTGCAGAAGTACGCGGACGACACCAAGAAGGAAGTCAAGGACGAGGACATCTGGCGTCTGTTCAAGGACGAGTACCTGCCGGTCGAGCAGTCCGGCATGACCGCCGCCGGCGTGGTCGTCGGCGACACGCATGACACATCTCTCGAGCCGTGGGGCCGTCTGAAGCTGCTGAAGGTGGCCATCAGCTCCGGCGAGGACGGTTCGGACACCGTGCTCAAGGCTCGCCTGCTCGACCGTGGCGTGAACGTGGGCGTCGACGAGCCGGTGGAGCGCGAGGTCTCCGGCATCGGCAACGGTCCGATCGCCGCCTTCCTCAACGCCATCTCCAACTTCGGCGTGGACGCCTCCATCATGGACTATGTGGAGCACACGATGTCCGTGGGCACCAACGCCATGGCCGCGTCCTACGTGGAATGCCAGGTCGGCGAGGCCGATGATGCGCAGATCGTCTGGGGTGTGGGCATCGACTCCTCCATCACCACCAGCGCGTTGAAGGCCATCATCTCCGCCGTCAACCGCTCCAACCGCGCCCGCTGAGGCTGCAAAGCCCTCCGGCTGTTGCGTGCGTTCTGGCTCCCCTTGTCAGGACAGCACCGTAAAGCAAACAGCGGAGCTGTTTGTAGGTGCTGTGCGAGCCGACAGGCGAGCCAGAAGACTGAGCGTGCAGCGCGTCCGTACGGCTATGGCCCCCTCTGATGAGGGGGCTGTCAGCGTAGCTGACTGGGGGAGAGACCAAATCAGGTCGGCTAGCTTCCTGTCGACTACCCCTCAGTCGGCTGCGCCGACAGCTCCCCTGACAAGGGGAGCCGACCGGTCATTGGCCCCCTTGACGGGACAGTACCGTGAAGCGGACAGCGAAGCTGCTTGTAGGCAGCGTGCGAGCCGACAGGCGAGCCAGAAGACTGCGCGCGCAGCGCGTCCGTACGGCTATGGCCCCCTCTGATGAGGGGGCTGTCAGCGTAGCTGACTGGGGGAGAGACCAAATCAGGTCGGCTAGCTTCCTGTCGACTACCCCTCAGTCGGCTGCGCCGACAGCTCCCCTGACAAGGGGAGCCGACCGGTCATTGGCCCCCTTGACGGGACAGTACCGTGAAGCGGACAGCGAAGCTGTTTGTAGGCAACGTGCGAGCCGACATGCGAGCCAGCAGGATGCCGCGCGCAGCGCGTCCGTGATTGCAGGACCGTTGCCGTGAAGCAGACAGGCAGGCGGTATTACGAGTTCCCTCCGGTGGTTTCTCCGGACGGCGTGCCGTTTCCATTGCCGCTATTGCTTCCGGTATTGCCACCGGAGTCGCTGGAACCGCTGTTTCCGTTTCCGTTGCTATTGCCACTGTTGCCGCCACTGTCCCCGTTACCGCCGTTACCGCCATCGCCTCCGTCACCGTTTCCGGAACCGTTGTCCCCGTTACCGCCGTTACCGCCGCTGGGCGGGCCCGGATAGTTCGGGCATTCAGTGGAGTAGCTCGCGTTGTTGAGGCACTGCTGCGCGAACTCCTGTGTGGAGGACTGACCGGAAGTGGAGCCGGAGGAGGAATCGGAGTTAGATCTGCCGTTCTGCGTGCCGGACTGGCCGTTCGTGGACGAGGACTTCGAGCCGCCGAGGCCCCATGTGCCGTCCGGGCCGCCGACCTTGCCGGAATCCTTGGCGGTGGTGAACTGCTCCACGGCGGTGCCGGCCAACGCCTGCGACATGTACTCGGTGAACAGGTGCGCCGGATAGCCGGTGGACGTCACGCCATAGCCGCCGAACGCGGGCACCACCTGCGGGTTGCCGTCGGCATCCGGGTTCCAGATAGCCCACACGTTCATCAGGCTTGGCGTATACCCCACGAACGAGGCTGCCAGCTCGTCGTTGGCGGTACCGGACTTGCCGGCTACCTGCCGTCCACCGAGCGCCGAGGACACACCCGCTGCAGTACCGGACGTGGTCGTGCCCTGCATGGCCTTCTGCACCAGGGCGCAGTCGTTCGCGTCGAACACCTTCTTGTTCTCGTTCGGCGCGTTATAGAGGTCCTTGCCCTTGGAATCCTGCACCTTGGCCACCATGTGCAGCGTGTTCTTCACGCCGTTGTTGGCGATGGTCGAATGCCCCTGCGCCAGATCCCACACCGTCAGCGCATTGATGCCCAGCACGTTGTACGGCGATGTCTCGTCGATGTCGCCGGTGATGCCGGCCTCATGCGCGATTTTGGCCGTGCGCTGCGGCGTCAGATGCTCGTTGACGTTCATGAACACCGTGTTCACCGAGTTGGCCGTGGCCTGATACAGATTGATGTTGCCCCAGTTTATGTTCAGCGCGTTGTTCACCTCGGCGGTGATGCCGGAGAAATGCTGGTGCGAGTTGCCGTTGAACATTGTGTTGAAGCTCACGCCCTCCTGCGCGGCACCGAGCAGGGCGAACGGCTTCATCGTGGAGCCCGGCTCGAACAAGGCCTGATCCGCGTTGTTCAGCGGCTTGCTGAGGTAATCGGAGCCGGCATACACGGAAACCACCGCGCCGGTCTTCTGCTCCACGGCGATGCCGCCGACCTGAATGGATTCCGGCATGCCGTCCGCACGCGTGTCGCCCACCGACTGCATGAGATCCTGCTTGGCCTTGTCGATGGTGGTGACGATCTTGTATCCGCCGGTGGCCAGATCCTCTTTGGTGAAGGCCTTGGAGCCGACCAGTTCGCGCTGCACCATGTCCAGCAGATAGCCGTTCGGACCCTGGTATTCGTTCTGCTGAGCCACCTCCGCGGTCTGCGGGAATGTGGCCTCCTTGTGCTGCTTGGCGGTGATGTAGCCGTCTTCCTCCATGATGCTCAGCACGCGATTGAAGCGCTGCTGGGCGATTTTAGGGCTGTCCGCCGGATCCCAGGTGGAGGGGGCGGGAATGATGCCGGCGATCATCGCGGCCTCGGGCAGCGTCAGATCCTTGGCGTCCTTGTTGAAGTACGCCTTGGCGGCGGCCTGGATGCCGTAGGCGTTGCGGCCCAGGTAGATCGTGTTCATGTAATTGCACAGCACCTCGTCCTTCGACTCGGTCTGCGCGATCTTGAGGGCCAGGATAGCCTCGCGCGCCTTGCCGACATACGTGGTGGTTTCGCCCAGATAGTAGCGTTCCGCGTACTGCTGGGTGATGGTCGAGCCGCCTTGGCGTGTGCCGGTGGTCACGTTGTTGAGGAACGCGCGGGCGATGCCTTTGAGGTCGATGCCCTTGTCGGTGTAGAACGTGCGGTTCTCGGACGCCACGATGGCGTTGCCGATGTAGTCCGGCAGGTCGGTGCAGGAGATGATTTCGCGGTTCTGCTCGGCGTACGAGCCGATCGGCGTGGTGCCGTCCGCGTAATACACGGTGGTCTTTTCCGCCAGCGCGAACTTCTCCGGCTGCGGTACTTCGGTGGTGATGTACAGGTATGCGAATACGCCGATGCCGGCGAGCAGACCTGCGCCGATAAGGCCGAAGAAGATGCCGAGCACCCATTTGAGTACGCGATGCTTGCCTTTGCCGCCATTGTTGTTCTTGTGATTGCGGCTGCGATGCGTGGCGTGCGCGGTACGTGCGGTACGCGCTGAGCCTGTGCGGCTGGCGTGGCTGGCTTGGCTTGCTCGGTGGCTGCTGCTGCGGCGGGTTCCGGTGCCGTCGGCGCGACTGCCGCTGCTGCGGCCTGATCCTGTACGGTATGCGCCTTCCTGAGCGGCTTGTCCGGACTTGCTGTGTGCGGTGCGCGGCTGGCGAAGGGCGGGCCCATCGCTGCCGGCACGTGCGCGACGTTGATAAGAAGCCATGCATGCCACCGTAATTGCCGGTGCTGAAAAGTGCGCTGAGAATGGGCGATTTTGGCTCTGGGGGAATCGTATTTGCGCCGAATTCTTACAAAACCGGCCGGTTCCCAGTGGTGTCCTTCGGCGAACGGCTTGCCGGCTCAATACCTCACCAAACGTACGCTGAGTTCGATTCAGTGTATGTTTACTGAGGTATTCGGGCCGGTCTGGTGCGGTATGACGCTGCGGTACGACGTTGCGGAACTCGGGAACTTGGGGAACTCGCCCATACCCGTATGTGATGTGTCCGGATTTGACGTAGTCCACCCGTATCCATACACTGTACAAAGCCTCCATGCGGCGCTATGTCACCCAACTCCCCCAGGGCAGGAATGCAGCAAGGGTAAGTGGCCTCTGACGGGTGCGTGGGGGTTTTCTTGTATTTCTCTGCGTGCTTTCCCTGTCTACTATGTGCGGATTTGGCTCTGAGGATTGACGCGACGCGCTGGTGTCCGAGGCGCGGCCGTACAGTCTTGGATATGAATGACGCACAGCATCCAGTGATTCGCGATCCGCACGCGCCTACGAACATGGTCGATTCCGCGACGGAAGGCACACGCGGGGCAGGGAGCCTGAAGCCTGAATTTCGATGGCAGCCGGTAACGCCGGACGCCGGTTCCACTGATTCGTCGACACTCCCCGGCACTAGCCTGGATGCCTCCAACGATGACGATACCGATGCCGTCGACCGTGGTCTCGCACTGCTCGATCCGCTGACCGTCCGCCCGCGCATATCCAGTCGCGTGCTGTGCGCGGTGTTCGGCGTGCTGCTCGCCGCCGCCGCGTTCGGCATCTGGTGGGTGTGCGTCCACACTGAAAACGGGCAGTCGTATGACGAAATCGTATGGGTCAATCTGCCGACCAGCCTGCCGGCATGGGCGTCGGGGCCGATGAACCTCGTGGCGCAGTCATGGCTGGTGATCACGGTCAGCTGCGTGCTGGGTGGGCTTGGCCTGGTTGCGGCGCTGGTCCGCCGGCGTTGGTGGCTGGTCGGGCAGATGGTTGTATTCGCCGCCGTCTGCCTGGCCGCGACCCAGCTCAAAGCGCTGCTGCCGCGCCCGTTCATCATCCAGACCGCATCGCCGGTGGCCAATTCGGCGCCGTCCGGCCACACGATGCTCGCCGTGGCCGGCGCGGTGCTGCTGCTCATCGCCGTGCCGCGTGCGCTGCGCGCGCTCGCCGCAGTGGTCGGCGGCACATGGTCGGTATTGGTCGGCGTTTCGGTGATGGTAGGGCAGTGGCACCGCACGTCGGATGTGTTGATGTCGATACTGCTGGTGACAGGGTTCGCGCTGGTGATACTGGCGTGCACGCGCACATCCGGCATGGATGATCCCGGCCGGCGAGTTTCCTCGGTGAGTGTGCAGATCGTCGGCAGCGTGCTGATTACCGGTGGCCTGCTGCTGATGCTGTACAGCGCATACGCGGTCTGGCAGGTGGTGCCCGGCCTGAACGTCAGCGCCATGTGGGCCGTGCGAGGCTCCATCGTCTCCGCCGTGGTCGGCATTGTGGGCGTGAGCGCGCTCGCGTTCGGACTGCTGCTGGCGCTTCGTCATATCACGGCGGCGCCGTTGAGTCGACTGGGGCTGATTGGGGCTCCGCCCGCTCCGCCGGCACAGTCCGCTCGGCAGTGAACGGGGCGCGAACAAGTTGCGAACAGGACGCCACCCGGCCGCCAATTTGGCAGTTCGATACCATTCGTGAGTATTATGACGCCAAGAAACACCGTGCGTTTCAGGAAACAATAAGGAGAAGGAATGGCTACCAAGCTTGTGATTGTGGAGTCCCCGACCAAGGCCCACAAGATCGGTGACTACCTGGGCAAGGGGTACACCGTCATGGCGTCGGTGGGCCATATCCGCGATCTTGCCCAGCCCAGCCAGGTGCCGGCTGCGGACAAGGCCAAGTTCGGCAAGTTCGGCGTGGACGTGAACGACGGCTTCAAGCCGTACTACATCGTCGACGGCGACAAGAAGCGCACGGTCAGCGAACTCAAATCCGCACTCAAGAACGCCGACGAGCTCTACCTCGCCACTGATGAGGATCGCGAGGGCGAGGCCATCGCATGGCACTTGGTGCAGACGCTCAAACCCAAGGTGCCGGTCAAGCGCATGGTGTTCCACGAGATCACCAAGAACGCCATCAACGCGTCGCTCGCCAAGACCCGCGACGTGGACGGGCATATGGTGGACGCGCAGGAGACCCGCCGTATCCTCGACCGCTTGTATGGCTATGAGCTTTCCCCGGTACTGTGGCGCAAGGTCGGCCCGGGCCTGTCCGCGGGCCGCGTGCAGTCCGTGGCGACCCGCCTTATCGTGGAGCGCGAACGTGAGCGCATGGCGTTCAAGCGCGCGCCCTACTGGGATATCGTGGCCACGCTCGCCGCGCCGGACGCGCAGGGCGAGACCGCGGAATTCTGCGCCCGCATGATCTCCCTCGGCGGCAAGCGTCTCGCCGGTTCCAAGGACTTCGGCGCGGACGGTCAGCTCACGCCGGACGGCTTTGCAGCCAACGTGCGCCAGCTGGACGAGGCTTCGGCCTCCGCTGTGGCCGAAACGCTGAAAACCGCCGATTTCACGGTGATGTCCATGGAGACCAAGCCGTATCGCCGTCGCCCGCAGCCGCCGTTCACCACGTCCACGCTGCAGCAGACCGCCGGCAATCGCCTCGGCATGGGTGCCCGCGCGGTGATGCGCGCCGCCCAGAGCCTGTACGAGAACGGCTACATCACGTATATGCGTACCGATTCGGTGACGCTTTCGCAGGAGGCCATCGCCGCCGCCCGCAACGCTGTGAGCTATCATTTCGGCGACCGGTTCCTCTCGTCCGAGCCCAAGCAGTACGCCACCAAGACCGCAGGCGCGCAGGAGGCCCACGAGTGCATCCGTCCGGCGGGCTCGCGCTTCCACGACCCGGACGAGCTGGCATCTAAACTGCCGGTCGACCAGCTGCGCCTGTACACGCTGATCTGGCAGCGCACACTCGCCTGCCAGATGGCCGACGCCACCGGTTCCACCGCCACCGTGCGCCTCTCCGCGCCGGCCGGTCCGACCGAAGGCGAGGCGGTATTCCAGGCGTCCGGCACAGTCATCGAATTCCCCGGCTTCATGAAGGCCACAGGGGAGGGACGCAAGCCGAAGACTGCTGTTGCGGGGGGCGGTGCTTCCGCCGCTGAGGGGACTTCAGAGGCAGCAGCCAAGGCCAAGTCCGACGCCTCCGAATCGAATACCTCGCTGCCGCCGATGGAGGTCGGCCAGCGGGTGGACGCCACCGACGTGCAGCCGGACGGCCATGAGACCCAGCCTCCGGCCCGATACACCGAGGCCACGCTGGTCAAGACTCTGGAGGCCAAGGAGATTGGCCGTCCGTCCACCTACGCCAGCATCATCTCCACCATCATGGATCGCGGCTACGTCTACGAGCGCGGCCGTGCGCTGATTCCCAGCTGGCTGGCCTTCTCCGTGGTCAAGCTGCTCGAGCAGAACTTCCCCAAGCTGGTGGACTACCAGTTCACCGCCGATATGGAAAACGGACTGGACCGCATCGCCCACGGCGAGGAGACCGGGCGCGACTGGCTCACCCGGTTCTACTTCGGCTCCGGCGAAGGCGCTGCCCGCAACGCCGACGAGGCCCATGAGGGACTGCAGCAGCAGGTGGCGCAGCTCGGCGAGATCGACGCGCGCGCCATCAACACCATCGACATCGGCGATGGCATGCACGTGCGCATCGGACGCTACGGCCCGTACTTGGAAGACATGGAGCACTTGGACGCCGAAGGCAATCCCAAGCGCGCATCCCTGCCGGACACCATCGCGCCGGACGAGCTCACCGTGGACGTGGCCCGTGACCTCATCGACAATCATTCCGGCGGTCCGCGCGAGCTGGGCACCGACCCGGCGACCGGCGGCACGGTCGAGGTCCGCAACGGTCGCTTCGGGCCGTATGTGGCGCTGATTCCGCCGGCCGCAGCCGAGGGCAGCGCCGATTCGGCTGCTGAAGCTGCCGGTGCTGCAGCATCAGCCAAGAAGGGCTCCAAGAAAGCCGCGGCTGCTGCGGCTCCGCGTCCCAAGATGGCGTCGCTGTTCAAGACCATGAGCCCTGAATCGCTTTCGCTTGAGGATGCGTTGCGCCTGCTGAGCCTGCCGCGCGAAGTCGGCAAGTATGAGGAGACCAACGCCGAAACCGGCGAAGTCTCCGAATACACGGTGGCCGCCAACAATGGCCGCTACGGCCCGTATCTGACCAGGACCGGCGCGGACGGCAAGTCCGAGACCCGTTCGCTGGGGTCCGAAGACGAGATCTTCACCGTTGACCTGAACAAGGCCAAGGAGCTGTTCGCCCAGCCGAAGTACGGTCGCGGGCGTGGCCGTGGAGCCGCCAAGCCGCCGCTGCGCGAGCTTGGCACCGATCCGGCCACCGGCAAGAACGTGACCATCAAGGACGGTCGTTTCGGTGCCTACATCACCGACGGCGAGACGAACCGCACGGTGCCGCGCCAATACACGCCCGAGACCATCACCCCGGATGATGCATTCCGTCTGCTCGCTGAGAAGCGTGCGGCCGGGCCGTCCACGCGGGGCCGTGGCGGACGCGGCGGCCGTGGTCGTGCGGCCGGTGCGGCGAGCGGCAAGACGAACGGCAAGGCGGGTTCCGCCTCGCAGGCCGCGCCCAAGATGAGCGCCGTCGAGGCCAAGCGCGCCGAACGTCGCGCCGAGGTCAAGAAGCTCGCCGGCAAGGGATGGGCCAACACGCGCATCGCCGAGAAGCTTGGTTCGACTGCCGCCACCGTGAAGGCCGACGTTGACTGGCTTGCCGCGAACGAGGGCTTCGTCCGCCCTCCGGTCGTCGCCGCCAAGCCATCCAAATCCAAAAAACAGTAACCCGACAGCGCACACCCAGTGGTCCGCGTCACTAATTCGTTGCCGAATTGACTACCCCTCAGTCCCGCTTCGCGGGCCAGCTCCCCTGACAAGGGGAGCCGATATTAAGCCAGCTCGTCCTGCAATTGTGGACGCGCTTCGCGCGCGGTTTGCCAGCTCGCCTGTCGGCTCGCACAGCACCTACAAACAGCTCTGCTGTTTGCTTTACGGTGCTGTCCTGACAAGGGGAGCCAGAATATAATCAACGTGCAGGACCGTTGCTGGAAGGACAGCGGTGGTATGTGGCCCCCTCTGACGGGACGTTGCCGTGAAGCAAACAGCGGAGCTGTTTGTAGGCAACGTGCGAGCCGACAGGCGAGCCAGAAAACTGCGAGCGTAGCGCGTCCGTAATTGCAGGACGGGCTGTCAGCGCAGCTGACTGGGGGAGAGAGACATAATCAGCCCCTTGTAAGCGAGATAGCCGCCGAACGGTGGGCAACTCGGTGCCTAACGCTAAGGTCGATAGGTATGACCGGTCTGTTTGTTTCGTTTGAGGGTGTTGACGGCGTGGGCAAAACCACGCAGGTCGAGCGGCTGCGCACTTATCTCGAGTCGCTGGGCCGCACGGTGGTGGTCACGCGCGAACCGGGCGGCACGGCTTTGGGGTCTGCGATCCGCGGGCTGTTGCTGCATGGCGTGCCGGCTGCGGCTGGCGCTGATTCCGATGCCGACGTCACCGATGAGGCCGCCAGTAATGCCCTCGACAGTGCGGTTGTAAGTATTGGTACCACGGATGACGCTGCCGTCGCTGCCGCTGATAACGCTGCCGTCGCCGCCGCCAATCCCGCCGACATCGCTCCGCGCGCGGAGGTGCTGCTGTTCGCCGCCGACCGCGCCCAGCATGTGGCCGAAACGATTCGCCCGGCATTGGAACGCGGCGAAGTCGTCATCACCGATCGCTACCTGGATTCCTCGCTGGCCTATCAGGCGGGCGGCCGCGAGCTGACTGCGGCGGAGATTCGTGATCTGAGCCTGTGGGCCACCAATAACCTGTTGCCGGCTCGTACCTATCTGCTGGACATGGACCCGGCGCTGTCCCACAACCGTCTCCAGCATGCCGAAGACCGTATGGAATCGGCCGGCGATGACTTCCAGAACCGTACACGCCAAGCGTTCCTCGATTTGGCGGCGGCCGAACCGGACCGATTCCGTGTTATTGACGCCAGCCGGTCCATCGAACAGGTCTGGGCCGCGATTGAAGCGGATATCGATGCGCTGCTCAAGGAGACGGTCCGATGAGCGTGTGGGATTCGTTGGTCGGGCAGAAGCCCGTGGCGGACATGCTGGCCCGCATCGCCCAAAGCGACCCGGCGCAGCTCACCCAATCGTGGCTGATCTGCGGCCCTCCCGGCTCCGGCCGCTCCAACATGGCCCGCGCGTTCGCGGCTGCGTTGGAAAGCCCCGATCACGGCATGAACGCCGAGCCGACGCGCGTCACCCAGCAGGTGCTCGCCGGCACGCACCCGGACGTCACTGTGCTGACCACCAATAAGGTGACCATCGGCATCGATCAGGTGCGCGACCTCATCGCCACGTCTGAACAGATGCCCGCCACCGCGCCGTGGCGCATCATCATCATCGAAGACGTCGACCGTATGCTCGAACGCACCACCAACGTGTTGCTCAAGGAGATCGAGGAGCCGGCGGAACGCTGCATCTGGCTGCTGTGCGCGCCCAGCGCGCAGGATGTGCTGCCCACCATCCGCTCGCGGTGCCGCGTGGTGAACCTTGCTGTGCCGTCGGCCACCGCCGTGGCGGATTTCCTGGTGGCTGAGACCGGCGTGGAGCCGAAGACCGCCCAGCGCGCGGCCCGACTGTCGGAAGGGCATATCGGCATCGCGCGCCTGTACGCCACTAACGAGCGGGTGATGACCGACCGTGATGAGCTCGTCGTCGGCGTGCTGAACCTCGCCCGCGCTTCGGACGCAGTGCTGCTCGCCGGCAACCTCATCGACAATGCCAAGGGCCAGGCCGAGGCGGACGCGAATGATTGGGCCGACAAACAGGAGGCGGAGTTTCGCCGCGTCAACGGATTGGCGGAGGGGGAGCGCATCCCCCCGAAGCTGCGCGGCGCGTTCAATCAGGTGGCCAAGAAGGACGACATCAAGCGCTTCGCCACCCGTCGCACGCGCGACGTGCTCGACCGCGCGCTCAACTCGGTGGCCTCCATTTACCGTGATGTGGCGGTGCTGCAGAACAACGCCGAGGATTCCGTGGGGCTCATCAACCTCGAGAACCGTACCGCGATTACCGAATTGTCCGTGCGATTGAACCGCGCCGGGGCCGTGGCCCGCCTCGACGAGGTGGCCCGCGCCCGCAAGCGCTTGGCCGGCAACGGCAATCCATTGCTCACGTTCGAAGCCCTCTTCTGTGCCTTGATTCCGTAGTGCCGAGTGACGCCGCCCCCCCCTCTGGCATGCCGCTGCCGTGAGGTAAACAGTTCATATGCTGGCCCCCTCTGATGAGGGGGCTGTCAGCGTAGCTGACTGGGGGAGAGACAGGGGACGACTGTGTTGTGTGTTTCTCTCCCTCACCCGGCTGTCGCCGGGAGCTCCCTCATCAGAGGGAGCCGAAATAGAATCAACGAACTTCGGACGCGGACCACTGGATCGCCATGCTGAGTCCACTCCTGGTTGTGTCCTGTCCATATCCGGGTGCTTCGTCCATTTGCCGAAACGGTTTTGACCACGGGGGGGGTAGCGTTTTGGCACAGGAGCGTAATCGTTGTGATTGCGCACTGGTGAAGGGAAAACTATGAAGAAGATGGGCAAAGTTGTTGCCGTCCTCGCTGGTTTGAGCATGATGCTCACCGGTGTGGGCACGGCGTATGCCGACGATGCCGCCGGTGATGCTGCGGTTTCGCAGTCGCAGACCGCCACGGCCGACGCTCAGGCCGCACAGGCTCAGGCTGATGCCGCCAAGGCCGACCAGAATGCCAAGCAGTCCGCCAAGACTCCGGCTCCGGCCAATGTCGACCCGCAAGTCAAGGCCGCACCGAAGGCTCAGGCCAAGGCCGCTGCCTCCGATAGCGCGAAGATCTCCGGTGTCGTGGCACCGTCTACCGCGTTGAAGTATGGCGCGGATTATGATCATGTGGACGAGTCTGCCGCGTTCAAGGTCACGCTGACTGGTCTGACCCCGGGTAAGGCGTATGGCGTGAAGTCCAGCATGAACGCGTTTAACGGGCTGCCTGCAATCGGCCAGACCACTTGGACATACGGTTACACCGATCCGGTGTTTACCGCCTCGGCATCGACCCAGACGATTGATGTGTTCTACAGAGGCTCGGTCAAGCCGTCCTCGACGGTTCAGTTCGCGCTTGTCGCGGGCGACAAAGTCAACGTCGATAACTGGGGTAATAAGTCCCTGAACGGTACTGTGATCAACACCTATGGTGGCGTGAATGTGAAGGTCCTTGACGTTACGGGCTCGAATCTTGTGACGCTGGACAGCCAGTCCGTGGAGGACATAGGCGTGCATACGGTCGGTCTCAAGGGCCATTACACCATCGATCCGAAGATTGCCGGTAGTGTCGCCAAGGTCTGCTATTCCACCACCGTTACTCGCGTGTTCAAGGTGAACGGCACGTTCGATGCCGATATTGTTGGTAGTATTGCCTACAATGGTCGCTATGTCTGGGATTGCGTTACTGGCGCGATTTCCGATGATGATGATCCTGAGATCGACAATCTTTTCAAGGTCAACGATCTGATTACGCTGGCGGCAGGTGCGTCAGGTAGCCAGACCATGACGGGCCAGTGGTTCTCCCACGGGTTCACCATTACCGCTAAGGATGGCAAGCCCATTCCGGCCTCCGGCGATATCGAGAATGTGGTTCCTGGTCTGCTCGCCAACACCAAGTACGGCAACTGGGGTTACTCTTCCGCTGACATGGGCGCACAGGAACTTATTTATGACACCGCCAAGTCCCAGACCACTCAACCTGATCCTGCCTCATTGATGTACTCGGGCATCGTGCTGACATTCGATGATGGATCCCAGCTGGTACCGGTCGCCTCATCTTACAGACCGGAGGTACAGCCCAACGCGTTGAAGACTGTTTCTGATTTCACCACCAAGGCCGCCACGAATGGCCCGGTCGCTTCCGACGACCTGACCGATGCCAACAAGAACGGTGTCGAGGGCGCCGACGGCAACAAGGCGAACGCCGGTTCCGTGTACCGCCTGTACATCGACAGCCTGAAGGAATCCGCCACCTGCAAGGCGCTGGTGGAGAAGGGCTCCTACTGCTACTGGACCGGCTACATCTACTCCACTCCGAAGCAGCTTGCTTCTCCTGACGGCAAGTCGTCCGCGGTTCGCGTGGACAAGGATGGTAAGGCTTACGTCGAGTTCAACATCCCCGCTGACACCGTGAACGGCGACCACAAGATTGCTCTGTATGACAGCGACGGCAAGCTGCTCGGCTGGACGCCGGTGACCGTGGCCGAGGGCCAGGAGCCGACTCCGCAGCCGGAGAAGCCGTCTGCTGAGGATGTGGCTGCCCTGCAGTCTGCGATCAAGGATGCTGAGTCGAAGAAGCAGGCTGATTACACGGCCGAGTCTTGGGCTCCGTTTGCGGCTGCTCTGAAGTCCGCGCAGGATGTGGCTGCCAAGTCCGATGCCACGAAGGCCGAGGTGACTGCCGCCACCGCGAAGCTGGCTGAGGCCTCCAGCAACCTGGTCAAGGCCGGCTCCACGACTCCGCAGCCGGAGAAGCCGTCTGCTGAGGATGTGTATGCTCTGCAGTCTGCGATTAAGACCGCGGAGTCGAAGAAGCAGGCTGACTACACGGCGGCTTCTTGGTCCACGTTTGCTGCTGCTTTGAAGGCTGCTCAGGATGTGGCTGCGAAGTCCGATGCCACGAAGGCTGAGGTGACTGCCGCGACCGCGAAGCTGGCTGAGGCTTCCAAGAACCTGGTCAAGGCCGGTTCCACCACCCCGACCAAGCCGGACAAGCCGACTAAGCCGACCACTCCGAACAAGCCGGACAAGGACAACGACAAGAACCAGCAGAAGCTGCCCATCACCGGTAGCAGCGTTCTGGTGATTGCGTTCGTCGCCATCGCTCTGGTGGCCGCGGGCGTGAGCGTGGTGGTGTACCGCCGCCGCAACGCCTGAGCGAGCGGTTCGATGACCTGCGCCGCCCGGTGAGATATTGACCGGCGTATGTCACGCGATTCGCCGGTTCCTGTGAGGGCCTCTTCCCTGTGAAGAGGCCCTCTTTCGCTATCCATGTCTGTGCAACGGGAAGCGGGCCCTATGAGCGTGCGGACGTTGCCCAAGCCAGGCACACGTATGCGGCGCCGGCCTGTGCTACTGATGCCAAGGCCAGTCGGCTGGACTCGTTGGTTGCCAGCATACGTTTGCTGCGGTCTTGCGAGCCTATATCTCACCAAACGTACACTGAGAGCTGCTCAGTGTACGTTTGGTGAGGTAAGGCCGGCTCAAGCCTCACCAAACGTACGCTAGTGCTTCGCTGCTAATCGGCGATCGGTTCTTCGGTAACATGCCCCGCGATACACTGGAGCGTATGAAGATTTCCGCTGATTTCAAGGTCGTGCCCGACGACTTCGCCAAAGCCGCCGCACCTGAATACCGGGTAAGCGGCATCCCCGTCATCTCCTTCCCGTTCTATGTGGACGAGGTGAATCCGGACGCCCGCTATCTGCACTGGACGTTCACCGATCCCGATTCGATTCCGGTTTGCGGCTTCGAATGGATTCATTGGACGGTGGCGAACCTGCCCATCGACGCGCTGATGTTCGACTTCAATGATGCGCATGCGCTCGCTATCCCGCCGGACTTCTCCCGTCAGTTGCCGGCGATGATTCCCGAGGCGGTGCAGGGCCGCAATTCCTCCGCCTCCAAGTTCGAGGGGCGCGAGAGCGATCCGGCCGTGACCATGCGGTACAACGGCCCGCAGCCGCCGGACAAGGACCACGACTACTACCTGCACGTCTGGGCCACCAAGGAACCGCTGCCCGGACTCAATCAGGGATTCTGGATGAACGAACTGCTGCACAAGCTGCGCGAATGCGGCGAGACCCCCGACCAGGGTGCCATGTTCGTCACCGGCAAGGCGTGACACCGGTTGTGGGCAACCGCCCACGGTGTAGTGGCAATCCCACGGTGTAGGGAAGTTCCCACGGTGTAGGGAAACTCCCATGATGTAGTCAGCGAAAACGTTGGTATTCCGCCATTGTTCGATTTTGTTCGACCGCATCGTGGGGCTTTCCCTACATCATGGGGTGTTTGTTCACGCGAACAGTACGACGAATATGAACACAGCGAACCCAATAAACATAACGAACACATAACGAAAGGACAATGCATTCTTATGGCCTGCACCACGATTCTGGTAGGCAAGGACGCGAGCTATGACGGCTCCACCATCATCGCCCGCAACGAGGATTCCGCGAACGGCGAGTTCAATCCCAAGCGATTCATCGTCGTCAAGCCCGAAGAGCAGCCGCGCGAATACAAGTCGGTGATCGCCCACCTGACCATCGAACTGCCTGACAATCCGCTGCAATATACTGCAGTGCCGAATGCGGATCTGAAGGAAGGTATCTGGGGCGAAGCGGGCGTCAACGAAGCGAACGTAGCGATGAGCGCCACCGAAACACTGACCACCAACGAGCGCGTGCTCGGCGCCGATCCGTTCGTGGAATACGCGCCGGCCAAGGGCGACGAGCCCGAAGTGCCCGGCGGCATCGGCGAAGAGGACTTCCTGACCATCGTGCTGCCGTACATCAAGACCGCACGTGAGGGCGTGGAGCGACTCGGCTCCCTACTTGAGGAATATGGCACTTACGAGATGAATGGCGTGGCCTTCTCCGATTCCAACGAGATCTGGTGGCTGGAGACTGTCGGCGGCCATCACTGGATCGCCAAGCGTGTGCCGGACGAGGCGTACGTGACCATGCCGAACCAGCTGGGCATCGACGAATTCGACCTGGCCGACGCCCTGGGCGACCAGGAGGACCACATGTGCTCCGAAGACCTGGCCGAGTTCATCGAAACCAACCATCTCGATCTCGCGGTGGAGAACACCACCCCGTTCAACCCGCGCGACGCCTTCGGCTCCCACTCCGACTCCGACCACGTGTACAACACCCCGCGCGCCTGGTACATGCAGCGCTTCCTCAACCCGTACGACGAGGTCTGGGACGGCCCGGACGCCGACCACAACCCGGAATCCAACGACATCCCGTGGGCCCGCCAGCCTGAGCGCAAGGTGACCATCGAGGACATCAAGTACGTGCTGAGCTCCCACTATCAGGGCACGCCGTTCGACCCGTACGGCCAGCTCGGCGACGAGCGTACGCGCCACATGTACCGTCCGATCGGCATCAACCGCCAGAGCCAGCTCGCCGTGATGCAGATCCGCCCGTACCGCCCGCAGGCCTCGCGCGCGATCCAGTGGCTGGCCTACGGCTCCAACCCGTTCAACACGCTGGTGCCGTTCTTCCCGAACGTCGACACCACGCCCGCATACCTCGAAGACACCACCACCCGCGTGACCTCCGAGAACTTCTACTGGGCGAACCGCATCATCGCCGCCCTGTGCGACGGCGCCTTCCGCTCCACCGTCAACGCCATCGAGCGCTACCAGGAGAAGACCGGCGCGATGGGCCACCGTCTGGTGGCCGCCACCGACGAGCAGGTGGCGCGGCTCGGCCTGACCTCCGCCGAGGAGGCCGAGCAGTCGGCCGCCGAGGAGGAGTTCGAGGCGGACAACGTGGACGGCGACGTGCAGCCGATGACCCCGGACGAGATCATCGCCGCTGTGCGCAACCCCGAAGTGCGCGGCATCCTCGCCGCCGCCAACCAGACCATGGCCGACCAGCTCAAGACGGAAACCGAGAAGCTGCTCGACTCCGTGCTCTACACGCGCAGCATGGAGATGAAGAACGGCTTCCACATGTCCGACTTCTAGTCCGTCATCAGGCTCCCCTCTTTGAGGGGAGCTGGGCGAAATGAGAATAAGGGGAGCCGAGATGGACTGCCCCACCACAAACACAGAAAGGCGTTTATATGACCACCATCGCAGACTTCACCAGCCAGTACGGCCTGGTCAAGAAAATCGACGCATTCGGCTACCTGAAGTACCTGGCCGACAACCCGGACGCCCCGCGCAAGCACGGCAAGGTCGTGCTCGTCACCGCCGATACGCCGCTCAAGGCGTCGCGCGGTGAGGGCAAGACCACCACCACCATCGCCCTTATCGACGCGCTCAACAAGCGCGGCATCGACGCGGCCGCCGTGCTGCGCCAGCCCAGCATGGGCATCACCGCAGCCGGCTCCAAGGGCGGCGCCTCCGGTGGCGGCAAGGCATCCCTGACCCACCCGGAGCTCATCGACTGGGGCCTGTGCGGCGAGATGGGCGCCATCGAGGCGGCCCAGAACCTGCTCGTCTCCTTCGCCGAGAAGGCCGTGGACGAAGACAAGCTGGACGATATCCTCGTGCCGCGCGTCTCCGAAGTGCCGAGCCGCTCCCTGCGCTCCATCGCCGTGGATTACGGCAAGGGTGACGTGGCGGAAAAGGTTGTGCTCACCCCAACCTGCGAGCTCATGCAGATCGTGGTGCTGTCCCGCTCGATGGATGAGATTGCCGAGCGCGTGTCCAAAATGATCGCCGGCACCAAGGACGGCAAGGCCGTGACCTTCGGCGAATTCGTCGACCTGTGGCGTATCACCGGCATCCTCGCCGACGCCGTCAAGCCGGCGCTCACCGAAACCGTGAACGGCTCTCCGGTGTACGTGCACGGCGGCCCGTTCGCCAACGTGTCCATCGGCATCCCGACGCTGGTCAGCGTGGAGATGGCCTGCGCGCTGCACGACGTCGTGATTGTCGAGGCCGGCTACGGCACCGACGCGGGCGCGCAGAAGTGGCTGGACATCGCCTGCCGCGAATACGGTGCGCAGTGGCCGTCCGCCGCGGTTGTCGTGACCCGCGCCTCCACGTGGCGCGACGACCCTGATCTGGCGTGGCGCTACCCGTTCCATGTGCAGCGCCTCGAAGGCCTCGATATCCCGACCTTCCCGCTCATCAACCTGTGGGAGGGCGAGGATGACCAGATTCCGTCGCTCAAGGAGACCGCTGCGGAACTGGAATTCCGCACGCCGATCATCGGCAACCTGTTCCGTGACGGTGGCGAGGCGCTGGCCCCGCAGCTTGACGCCTTCGTGGACGTGCTTGAGAACGGCTCCATGCCGGCCGAGCCGCACTCTCACAAGGGCATGGCTCTGACCGAGAACGCCAAGTGGGTGGCGGAGCACGCTTATGGCGTGCCGGCCGAGCGTGTGCTCTACAAGCCCGGTTTCACCGATTCCGTCGCCGAAGCGATGGCCCTGTGCCAGAGCGCGGGTATCTCGCTGGACGATCTGGCGTTCGTGGCGGTCAAGTCCCCGGCCACGATGACCGACAACGACCGCGCCCCGGAAGACGAGCGTACCGTGACGTTGAAGAAGGTCGAAGTGCATGCCGGCGCCGGTCTGGTGCACGTGAACCTCACCACCAGCCTCACCACCCCGATGCCGAAGATCGTGTGATCCGTTCACTCTTCACCAAGCCCTACTAACGGAGAAAGCCCACCAAAGCGGTGGGCTTTCCGGTTTTCAGGGGTTGTGAGCGGCTTTGCCGCGAAGAAATGGTGACAACTAGAAGTTGCCGCCATTCCATCCCCAGTCGGTGGTGGCGGTGTAGCGGATGTACGTGCGGTCCTCGGGAATGCCCAGCGTGGAGTTCAGCGCGGCCATGATGGATTCGGTGAGCTTCTCCCAGGACGAGCTCGGCACGGAGCGGCCGAACACGTTGACCTCCACGTAGGCGGCGGGCTGGTCGTCCGAGCCGCCGAAGTAAATGGGCATCTCGTCCTCGAACGGGCACATCAGCCAGCCTTCGGATTTGCCGGGCACGGCGGTGATGGCCTTGCCGTATGCGGCCTTGAGCGCCTCGCGCTGCTCGGGGGTGGTCTTCACGGAGACGTGGGTATGGATGACAGGCATGATTCCTCCTTGATCGTTCGTTTCGCTTCTCCAGTGTAGCCCTGAACGCAATTGCGGAGATTATTGGCCTTTCCCTGTGATACCCGACCAACAGTCAGCCCGGTAGTGTTGAATACCCACTGTGAGAAAACTGATTGCACAGCTTATGAAGTTCGGCATTGTGGGCGTCATCGCCTTCATCATCGACTGGGGCATCCTCAATCTTCTGGTCGGCGTATTCCACATGCACAATGTGCTTGCCGCAACCATTTCCTTCATCATCTCGCTGATCTTCAACTACTTGGCGAGCATGAAGTTCGTGTTCAAGCACCGCGACGACATGGCCCGTTGGATGGAGATCGTCATCTTCGTGGCGGGCGCGGTCGTGGGCCTGTTCATGAACGATGCGATCATCTGGCTGGCGACCTACGGCATGAACCATGATGCCTATGTCTCGCAGCATGCCGAATACCTGCTGCGCACGAACGTCGGCAAACTGGTGGCCACCGCCGTGGTGATGGTCTGGAACTTCCTCATCCGCAAGTGGCTGCTCGACGACACCCATACCAATGCGATGAACCGTCTGCGCTCCGCAGAAAACAAGCTGAGCGCCGAAGAGCTTGAAGCCAAGTGGCAGAACAGCTTCTCCCACAAGCTTGGCGTCTGGTCGCTGGAGCACACGCCGAAGGGCTGGCCGAAGTAACGGACATACCTTCGGGACGTAAGCGCAGAATCCGTATTTCTGCACTTGCGTCCCACGGCCATGCGGGACGCAAGCGCGCTCAACCGATTGAGTGCACTTACGTCCCGTTTTGTATTGCGGAAAACAGTGGAATTCCGCCATTGTGAATTTGTGATGTCTGTTGGGTTGCGGGATGCAACGACACCAAGGCCTGTTCTGCACTCGCATCCCACGGGTTTCCGCCCCCGCTACACGCATGCCGCGCACCACAGCACTACACGCGCTGCGCACTACGCTCGTCGCGCGCCGCCATGCTTACGCGCCCCGCGCGAGCGCTCACACCGCCACTTCGGTCAGCGTCGGCTGCTCGGTGGAGCTCTTGATCTGCTTGAAGCCGATCAGCGCGATCGCCAGCGAACCCAGCGCAAGCACCGTCACCACCATGAAGCCGCCGTGCGAGCCCATACGGTCGATGAACTGGCCGGCGATCGCCGAGCCGGCCGAAGCGCCGATGGAGTTCATCGCACCCATCCACGCCATGCCCTCAGTCAGGCGTGACGGCGGCACGAGGTGCAGCATCAGCTGGTTGCCGTTGATCCACGTGGGGGCCTGGCAGACGCCGATGATCAGGTAGATGATCATGATCACCCACAGGTGCTTGGCGAACATGAACGTGCCGATGCCGAGGTTCACCACGGCCAGGCAGAAGTAGAAGCGCTTCCACAAGGCAATCGACCAGTTCTTCGCGCCATACACCAGCGCGCCCATCAGCGAGCTGATGGAGAAGCAGGCGAACACGAAGCCCGTGTACTGCTTCATGTTCGATTCGGTGGCGAACGCGATGATCGAGATGCCGGCGGCCGACTGGAATGCGCCCAAACCGAACCAGGTCACGCACACGGCGATCAGGCCGGGGCCCCAGATGGACGCCTTCTTGCCGGAGCGCGCATCCGCCACAGCCTTGTCGATCGCTGCCCGGATTTGCGCCTCATCGGTCACGCCGTCGCGTGTGAGACGGCGGCGCGTCTCCTCGGCCGCGGTCTCCACTCGCAGCGCCTCGGCTTTGGCGGCCTCGCGCTCGCGGTATTCCTTGCGGGTGATGCCTTCCCGGCGTGCCAACACGGTCTGTGACGGTGGCTCGGTGGTCAGTTCCGTCAGGAACATCAACGCGCCCACCACCACGCACATGCCGGTGAACGAGAACGCCAGCAGGCCGGAGATCACGGCCAGCGTGGAGGCCAGCGGGTTGCCGACCACCCACATGCATTCGTCGAGCACGCCGCACAGCGAGAGCGCGCGGTCGGTCCGTTCGCGGTCGCCCTTGAGGATTTTGGTCCAGCGGGCGCGGCTCATCGCGCCCCACGGCGGGATGGCTGCCAGGAACGGCGTCAGGCAGTACAGCACCCATTCAGGCGCGCGGTTGGTGATGGAGGTGGTCAACGCGATGGCTGCCACGATCCACACGATGATCGTCGGTATGGAGACCTGCCGCTGGCCGAACTTGTCGGTCAGCTTGCCGAGCAGCGGAGTGGAGATGGCCAGCGCAATCGCCTGGACGGCGGTGAGCATGCCGGCCAGCGAATAGTTGCCATAGTAATGCTGCACGGAGATGGTGATGGTCATGCCGATCATCGGGAACGGCATGCAGGCGATCACGCCGCCGATCGAATAACGCGCGGTGTGCGGGATGCGCAGCAGCTCGGCATACCCGCCAAAAACCTTATGTCCGACTTCCTTGATGGCGGCCGTGACGGTGTTCGCATTGGACATTACAGCACTACGCTCCTTTCCGCTCCCGATTGGATGTCCCTCGCCGCCCTTGGCGTTGGCCGGCGAAGCCCTCATCGAATGATGTGTCTGTCCTGGGTGCGCAAAGTTTGCGTGGCTTATGCCGCTATGCATATTTGCGTCAACGCTACTCTATGTGTTGGCTTGGATTGACACGCGGTAATTAAGGATTATCGGTTGGGTTTTGCCTTGGGCGATACGCCAGCGATGTCGTGCTAGACAAGAGCGCCGGCGATGCGCGGACTGTGTCTGTGCCGTGGCGAAAGCGCCGGCAATAGGATAGGGATTATGCCATTGTTGATTGGGTTGATTGGTATTGCTGATGACGCCGCGACCCTGCCCGGCAAGTTCCTGAAGGAGGCCCGCCGATGACCGCCACCACCATCCACTTCGTCCGCCACGGCAAGGTGTACAACCCCGACCACCTGCTCTACGAGCGTCTGCCCGACTTCCATCTGTCCGACGTGGGCCGTCGCATGGCCCAGGCCACGGCCGACTATCTGGCCTCCAATCCGCAGACCAATACGATTGCCGCCGTGTATTCCTCCCCGCTCGATCGCACGCGCGAGACCGCCGGCGCGATCATCGACGCGCTCAACGCCGTGCGCGGGGAGCGAGGCGAAGCTCCGCTCGAACTCACCACCGACGAGCGAGTGATCGAGGCCGGCAACGAATTCCGGGGCAAGCGGATCGGCCATGGCGAGGGCGCATTGTGGCGCAACGGCAACTGGAAGCTAGTCCTGAACCTGTACAAGCCCAGCTGGGGCGAGTCCTACCAGCACATTGCGGCGCGCATGGACGCTTTTGCTCGTGAGAAGGTAGCTCAGCACCCCGGTCAGCAGATTGTGGTGGTCAGCCACGAGTCGCCGATCTGGTCCTATCGTCATTATCTGGAGACCGGACACCCGGAGCATTGGATGTTCCTGCGGCACACCGCGCTCGCGTCCGTCACGTCCGTGACCTACGACAACGAGACCGGCCGTGTGATGTCCATCACGTATGTGGATCCCGCAGCAGCCATCAACTGACGTATTTTGCCGGAGAAGCCGGGAATGCGTGAGCGAACCACTGGCATGGCGCACTACAATCGTTGGAAGAACTGGCCGGCCCGCTGAGGGGCGTGGGACTCGAGCAAAGGAGCATGACATGACCGTTGAACTGAATCGAGAGGCAATCGACCGCGTGGCGGCGCTGCCGGCGGTGCGCGAGGCCTCGGAAACCGGGGCGCGGCTTATCGCCCTGTGGCCGCTGACGAAGGCCATGCAGATGGACAACGATGCGAAATACGCCGAGAACCTGCAGGTGCGCATCACCCGTGCGTTCGCCCGCATCCTGACCGGTGCGGATGTTACTGTGCCGGACGCCGAATTCGTCTACGAGGGCGCGGACGAGATTCCGGGCCGCCCGCAGTCTATTGTCGACACGCTGCTCGCCGCCAACGATGCCTACGATACGATGCTCGACTACTCCGAAACCGGAAACGCCGCATTGGTGTTTGCCGCCGCCGAGGCGTTGGGCGTCGAATGGGATGAGTCTGTTCGTTCTGAGGTTCGCGAGGCCATCGATGCGGTCGAGCGGCATATCGAGGCCGATGCGGCTGGCGCGGGTGAAGCGGGTGCCGAGGATGCTGCGTCCGCCGGGGCCGCAGGAGATGATTCGCCCGCCTCAGACGAGGACGGTGACCGACTTGCCGGCTCGGCCGACCCTGCCGCCGTGGCCCACCGCTTCGCCACCGCGCTCGCCGTGTGCGATGCGCTGCTGGCAGTGGTGGCCGCGCATGTGCCGGGCGTTACGGTTGCGGCCGGCGCGGACAGTGCTGTTGCTGACACTGCTGCCAATACCGCCACCGTGCTCGATGACGCTACGGCCCGCCGCGTGGCCGCCCAGTCGCTGCCGATTCTGCTGTACGTCAACGAACTGCGCGAGCAGTGCGCCATCCCGCGCATCTGCCTGACCGACAGCCAGCTGCTGGAACTGGTCAAGGCCCGTGCTGCCGCCACCGATACTGCCGATACGCTGGACGCCACCGCGGCCATCATCGCGCCGCTGGCCGGCACCGAGTGGGCCAAGCACCGCGAGGATGTGCTGTGGGACCCCGCCGAGGCCAAGAAGAAGGCCAAGGAGGAGGACGAAAAGCGCAACAAGGAGGCCCTCGCCGCAAAGTTCGCGCACATCAAGGACGACCCCACCAAGGAGACCGTGGAGCTGTAGCGCTCCTACTGTGCCTGTACGCATGCTGCAGTGTTCCGCATGAATGTCCCACGGCTCTCGTCGCCCTCTGCGGCAACCGATAATCCCCAAACTGGTCACTTCCCGTGGCCAGTTTTGCAACAACTGGTCATCTCACTTTGCCGATTTTCAGTAAACTGGTCATGTAGAGTTACCAGTTTCTGTAAAACTGGTAATATGAAGTGACCAATATCGTATTGCGAGGAGTATCACGGGGAGCGTTTGGAGGTCTTCATGACAAATCCAGTGATTGCGGAAAAGCTGGCAAGCTTCACGATAAAGGACTTTCAGCCAATCGTCGCGCGTGATTTGGATTTGGGAAAACCGTTGGCGCCAAAGGCTGGCAATCTGGTGAAGGTAGTGACCGGCATGCGGCGTAGCGGCAAAAGCTATCGCCTGTTTCAGGAAATGGAAATGCTGCATGAGTCGGGCATCCCGTGGAGCCGCATCTGCTATTTCAATTTTGAAGACGATCGTTTAGGGTCAGTCACTCCTGCCACTGGAGATGAAGTGCTGGAAGCGTTTTATGCGGCGCATCCAGAGGGCTTGCGCGAAGGCGTATACCTGTTTTTCGATGAGTTGCAGGAGATGCGTGACTGGGGGGCGTGGCTGCGCCGTGTTGTGGATAACACCAAGGCCACGATTTATATCAGCGGCTCCTCCTCCAAGATGCTCTCGAATGAGATAACAACGGAGTTTCGTGGGCGGGCCTTGGATTTCGAATTGCTGCCGTATTCCTTCCGGGAATTCGTGCGTGCGAATGATGTCGTCGACTCTGTCACACTGGATGCGGGCGACGACGGTGTCAAGGCGTACTCTCTCGAGGAGCGGCTCCTGTTGCAGAACGCTATGAAACGTTACCTGATTGTCGGAGGTTTCCCTGCGGTCCAGGAGCTTCCTGACCCGCAGAGAATCGCCCTGTTGCAGTCGTATGTGCAACGCGTGGTGCTGCGGGACGTGGTGGAGCGTCATGATATTTCTCGTCCCAGGGTCGCTTCCGCTCTGGCGCGGCGTGCGCTGGGTTCCAATGGCAAACAGCTGTCATTGCGCAAGGTCGAGAATGATCTGCGTTCAGCCGGCATGCCCGCGAGTCGGGAGATGCTCGGAGACCTCATCGGATATTTCGAAGATGCTTACCTGCTGTTCCGATTGCGTGAATTCTCGATGGCGCTCAGCGAACGGACCACGGCAATGCCCAAGGTGTATGCCATAGATTCCGGCCTCGCTGCTGCAGTGGCGAGCGCGGGCGTCCGTGATGAAGGTCAGCGTTTGGAAGAGGCGGTGTATCTGGAATTGCGACGCCGCAATGTCGGTTTCCGGCGTGACGGTATTGCTTCGTATCGCACTCGTGAGCATGGGTATGAAGTCGATTTCGTCGTAGGCGACGCTCTGCAGAGCGAGACGTACGAGCTGTATCAGGTCACGATGAACATGGATGATGAGGCGACTGTCCGGCGCGAGACGCGCGCATTATGGGAGATGATGGCGGAGCGGGATATGAAGGAAAGCATCGTTATTGTGGGCGATGGTGAGGAGCGCGATTACGAGCAGGATGGGCGCGTGATTCATCAGATTCCGGCATGGCGCTGGTTTTTGCGGATGCGCGGAACGTCAGGGGCGTGACGCCGAAGCGCTTCTTGAACGACGCGCAGAAGGCGCTGGTGGAGGAGAAGCCGCAGGCGGCGCAGATCTCCTTCAGCGTCGCATCGCCGGTCAAGAGCATGTATTTCGCCGCGTGCATGCGCGCGTTGACGATGTAGGTGTGCGGGGTGTAGCCGGTGACCTGCCGGAATACGCGGATGTAGTAGTACTCGCTCATCAGCGCCATCGCCGCGAGCTGGGACACCGGCAGTGGCTCGCTCAGATGCGTGGCGATGTACGAGAGCGTCTCCTCGATGGCATGCTGGTTGTAGCTGCTGCCGCGCTTGTCGTTGCGCCCGGCGTTTTCGCCTGTACGCACGTCGGTCGGTTCGGTACCGGGCCGTCTGTTGTCTTCGAATGCTGAGGGGCTGCCGGCGCTGACGCCGTCCGTCAGACATTCGGTGAGCACTTCGGTGATGATGAGGGACATGCGTGCCTCGTCCACCTTGCGCTCCTCGGCGAACATATCGTAGATCATGCGCAATCGGCTGATGGCGTAGGTGGCGCGCCGCAACGTGATCACATCGCCCAGGTCGTCATGGATGGCCTCGAAATAATCACGTGCCAAACGCCCGTCGAAATGCATCCACAGCAGCGTGCAGTCGGTTTCGGCCTTGGCTTGGTACACGTTGGGCGCATGACAGTCGAGCAGCACCAGATCACCGGTGCGCGCCACCGATCGCCGTCCGTTCACCGTGAAGACGAACGTGCCGTTGTAGATGGCCATGAGGATGAAGCTGTCGAACGAGCCGCGATTGAGCCAATAGCCCTTGAGATAACGGTATAGACCGATGCGCGTGGGGTAGAGGAACATGCGCATCGCATTGCGGCTGGGCACATACACGAAGTAATGCGAGACCGCCGCGTCCACATGATGCTCGACCGGTGTCATACTCGTTCCCTTCCGCTGCCGCCTCTTGTTCTGCTTCCTTCGCTCTCACTCAGTCACCTACGGTGAGGCGAAGCGGACTGAGGGGAGTCTATTCGCAGTCACCTTGAGCATATCAAAAAGTTGTTCTGATGGTGCTGGAAATTGTGCTGGAGTGAACCGTACTGTAAGCCATAAAAACCACTGAAATCCCAGTAATATCAACGATTATTGGCTACTGCGGCACTGTGGTTGGCAAACAACGCTGTGTTTAAATAAAAACCAGAAACCGAGGAATGCTGAACGGACAGGACGACTCGGTGGCATATCGCACGAACGACAGAAGGACATCATCATGGCAAACCTTGACCCCGAGCTCGCGGCAGTCGCCGACCTGTTCCAGCTGGAAGGCGAGGTCGAAAGCATCGAACCGTACGGCGACGGTCATATCAACGTCACCTATCTGCTGGTCACGAACCAGCGTCGGTACATCCTGCAGAAGATGAACACGAGTATCTTCCCGGACACCAAGGGACTCATGCGCAACATCGAACTGGTCACCGCGTTCCTGCGCGAGCGCGGCCAGGAGACGCTCGACATCGTCCCCACCAAGGAGGGCGGCACCTATGCGATTCACGATTCCGGCGCCTGGCGGGTGTACGACTTCATCGAAAACACTACTTCCTACAGCCTCGTGCCGAATGCGGACGTGTTCCGCGAATCCGGGCGCGCGTTCGGCGAGTTCCAGCAGACACTCGCCGAGTTCGACGCTTCGCAGCTGACCGAGCCGATCGCCCACTTCCATGACACCCCGCATCGTTTCGAGGATTTCAAGGCCGCGCTCGCCGAGGACAAGCTCGGCCGCGCCGCCACATGCCAGTCGGAGATCGACTTCTTCCTTGCGCATGAGAGCCAGTACGCCACGGTGACGGACGGTCTCGCGGACGGCTCCATCCCGCTGCGCGTGACCCACAACGACACCAAGCTCAACAACATCCTCATGGACGCCGAAACCGGCAAAGCGCGCGCGATCATCGACCTCGACACCATCATGCCGGGCTCCATGCTCTACGACTTCGGCGACTCCATCCGCTTCGGTGCCTCCACCGCGCTCGAGGACGAGAAGGACCTCGACAAGGTGCACTTCAGCACCGAATACTTCCGCGCCTACGCCGAAGGCTTCGTCGGTGCCGTGCGCGCAAGCGTCACCCCGCGCGAGGGCGAGCTGTTCGCGTTCGCCGGCAACCTGATGACCATGGAATGCGGCATGCGCTTCCTCGCCGACTACCTGGCCGGCGACATCTACTTCGCCACCAAGTACGCCGAGCACAATCTGGTGCGCGCCCGCACGCAGATCAAGCTCGTGCAGGAGATGGAGGCCAAGGCCGGCGAAATCCAGGCCATCGTAGCCGACGTGCTGGAAGGCGGTGCCCGCTGATGACCGCCGAACACACAGCCCCCGCCGCCGTGGATACTACGGCTGCCGCGTCCGCTGCTGCCGTTGCCACGTCTGCTACCGTCACTGCCGCTGCCGCTGCCGCGGACGGGCGGTCCGCGCTCGCCGCCGTCTACCGTTCGATTGACGCGCTGGTCGCGTTCGCCGAGCGGAACCTCGGCCTCGACCCGCGCGACGCCGACTGGACACGTAACAACATCTTCGCCCTCTTCGGCCTTGACTCATACCAGGCTACTTCCTCTCCGGCCCCCTCTGATGTCTCCGGTGGTGATGCGGCCCCCTCTGATGAGGTGATCGGTGATGCTGCTTCCTCTTCGGCCCCCTCTGATGAGGGGGCTGTCGGCGAAGCCGACTGGGGGAGAGAAGCTGCGAGAGAAGCCGGAAGAGAAGCCGCGAGCGAAGCCTCAACAGAATCCTCAAAAGAAGCCGAAAGCGAAGCCTTCGCCTACCCGGACGCACTAATCGCCGACTTCCGCGCCGCCGCCGTCTCCGCCGGCCTGTTCGCCGACGACGAGGGCCCGGTCTACGCGGACATCATCATGGGACTGCTGTCCGGCACGCCGTCGTCCATCGAAGACAGTTTCGAGGAGACCGAAAGCACGGACGGCGGCATGGCGGCGATGCACTGGTTCTACCGCTACTGCGTGGCCAACAACTACGTCAAGAAAGCCGTGCTCGACAAGAACCCGCGCTTCGACTCGCACGGGCTGGTCGTCACCATAAACCTCGCCAAGCCCGAATTCAAGAACATGAAGAAGGCCGCGGCCGGCAACGCGGTGTCCGGTGGATACCCGAAGTGCACGATCTGCCATGAGAACGAAGGCTTCGCGGGCCGTAACAAGCGCACGCTGCGCACCATGCCGATGACTCTCGGCGGCGAACAGTGGTTCTGGCAGTTCTCCCCGTACGGTTACTTCCACCAGCATGGCATCTGCGTGAACATGGAGCATACACCGATGCATGTGGACCGTGAGACGTTCGGCCATCTGCTCGACTTCGTCGACCGCTTCCCCGGCTACTTCCTCGGTTGCAACGCCGCGCTGCCGCGCATCGGCGGCTCGGTGCTCGCCCACGACCACTATCAGGGCGGTGGCGAAGTGCTGCCGATGCTCAAGGCGCCCGCCTGGGCCACGTTCACGGTGGCCGATTATCCGGACACCGTGGTCGAGATTCTCGACTGGCCCGGCACAGCAGTGCGCGTAGTCTCCAAGAGCCGCGACTCGATTATCGAGGTCAGCGACCGGATCCGCCTTGCCTGGCAGCAGTACGATGATGCGGATGCGAACATCGCCAGCCATGACGCCGACGGCAACCGCCAGTCCGCCGTCTCGCCGAGCGCCATCATCACCGACCGCGGCTATGAGATGAGCCTCATCTTCCGCAACAACGCGGTCAGCGAGGAGTATCCGGAAGGCATCTTCCACGCGCACCCCGAATTCTGGCCGATCAAGCAGGAGCCGGTGGGCCTGATCGAGGCGCAGGGCCTGTTCATCCTGCCCGGACGATTGGTGACGCAGCTCGGTGTGCTTGAGGGCGCGCTCGCAGCCGGCGAGCCGCTGCCGGAATCGATGAGCGAGTTCGCGCTGGTCTGGGATGAACTGACCGCCGCGCTGGACGGCAATCGCGACCGCGAGGCCATCACAGCGGCCGTGCACGACGAGCTCGGCAGCGTCTGCGAGCGCATCCTCGGCAACACCGCCGTGTTCAAGACCAAGCCGCAGACCCAGCGATTCCTGGAGAACCTCGGCTTCACCCAGCAGGACTGAGTTGCAACGCGGCAGCCGCCATACAATGACACACGACACCAATAGGGGAGCGAACCATATGACATCATTCAATGTCCGCACGCTTGACGCCGCATCCGGCCGCGCGATCATCAGCGATTACGCTGCACACGTGCTGAGCTGGGTGCCGACCGGCGGTCAGGAGGTGATCTGGACTCCGTCCACGCTGCGCTTCGAGGAGGGGCAGCATCTGGGCGGCGGCGTGCCGATCTGCTTCCCGTGGTTTGGTCCCGGCTTCACGCACGGCCATCAGACGGCGAAAAACCCGATTCACGGGTTCGCGCGCGCCCGGAATTGGCGGTTTGATGAGCAATCCTTCACCGGCGACCATGCGCGCTTCATCCTCGATGCCGCGCAATTGCAGCCAGGGGATGCGCCGTGGCTGGATGACGAGCCCGCCTCCGATTTCCGTGCGGTGTATGACGTGACGCTGGGCGGTGGCAGTGCGGTGGCGGAGCCTCAAACTGCCGCATCTGGAGTGCATGTACCGCCTGAATCGGCCAACGGTTCGCCGGTTATCGTGTCTGTGCCGTCCCGGTCATTGCCGTCTCAATCACTGCCGTCCCAGTCGCTCACGATGGCCCTGACCGTCACCAACACCGGCGACGAGCCGATGACTTTCGAAGCCGCGCTGCATTCGTACCTGCACGTCGGCGACCTTGATGGCGCGCGCCTCTCCGGCCTTGAGGGCGCCACGTATCTTGACGCCACTGAGTCGGGGTTCCCGCCGAAGACCCAGGACACTTCGGAAGTGGCGTTCGGCGACTTCGAAGTCAATCGCGTCTATTATTCGGATGCCTCGTTGGAGCTGCACGACGATGTGCTGGGCCGCACCATCCACATCGCCAAGTCCGGCTCCCCGCAGACCGTGGTGTGGAACCCCGGCAAGGCGGGCGGAGAGACGATGTCCGACACTCGTCCGGATGCCGCGGAATGGCGCGGTTTCGCAGCCGTCGAGGCTGCCGTCTGCCGCGACAAGGCCGTCATCCTCGCCCCCGGCGCCTCCCACACGCTCTCCCAGACCCTGACCGTGGCGTGAGCGGCGACGCTACCTTTCGGTCGCAGTCATCAACAGCGTTGCGGCATGCTCTCGTTGGTGTGAGACCGGATCGGCCTTTCATATCCTTTTTAATCCTTTTCTATCTTTGTATATCTTTTTCTAAGCTTTCATATCTCGGGAATGGGGCGTGTGCCGGTAGATAGTGCCGGTAGATAGGTGCAGCGTCTGTGAAATGCGGTTTTCTGCCTCATCGAACCGTCAATGAGGCAGAAAGCGGTGGTCTGGCGGACATCTGTGTCGTTGGCCAAGTGTCGTTCGCCAAGTTATGTTCGACGATGACACCTGCCTCTTCCTGCTCCGACGAATGTGATGAATGCGATGAATAATGGGAAGTATGACCGGTGATATCTGCGACTTCGCGTTGTGCGAGCGCTATTTCGGCATCACGGCCGATTTGTATGAGCCGGCGGTGAGGCTGCTCGCATGGCTGCACGAGGATCAGGTCGGCCGGGAGTCGCTCAGCGGTATCGCCGAGCTTGTGCTGCGCAGGAAGAATGTTTCTGCCGCCGCCGCGCTGGTCGAACGATTGCGTTCCCATGTGGCTGTCTTCTACCCGGTGCGTCCGGAGGGCTCGAATGTGACGCTGGCGGCGGTGATGGTGGATCTGTTGCCGTCCTCCGTTGCTTCGATGCGGTCAGCCGGTGTGCCGGACGACATCGTCCGGGCCACGCTGCGCGATTTCGCGATATGGGCCGACGTGCATCGTGAGAAAACCGGGCGTCCGGGCATCAGCGAAACCGAATGGAACCTGCTCTCGCTCACTGGCAATATCCTGCGCATCGGACGGTTGCAGTACGAGTCGACTGTTTTTCTTGAGCCGTATTACGTGTGCCGGGATACGCGCGACGGTGGTCTGGTCATTCTGGCCGCCGACGGCGTGCGCGTCTCGGTGGCGGGGCTGCCGCTGGCCGCGGGCGACGATTCCCGCGCCTTTGTCACCCGTCTGCGATTTGACGATGGTGTAATCGCCGGTAATCCCATTGATACCGAACGCGGGGTGATCCGCCGGGAGACAGCCAGTCTGCGGACCGACGACCATGATCTGCTGTTGGCACCCGGTATGCCCGCAACCAATATCCATATCCCCGCTGACGGGCCGCTGACACCCGAGCTTGTGGACTACTCCATCGCCCAAGCCAAGCCGCTGCTCGACAAACTCGGCCGCCTCACCCCGGTCGGCGTCTGCGAAAGCTGGCTGCTCGACCCGGCGCTGGACCAGATTGCGCGCTCGGACAGTAACATCTGCAGGTTCATGCATCGGTTCGCCAAATTCCCCAATGCCACGCCCGGCTCGGCCATCGTTGAACGTGTGTGCGGATGGGGTACGAATGCGTTCCGCCCGAAAAGCTGCCCGAGCGCACCGGCTTGCAACGCGGACTCAAGCGATACCTGCTCGCCGGCGGTACCGTCCGCGATGTCGGCGGCGTCCTCGTCTGGTGACGGCTCGTCTGCTCAGCGTTCCGATGCGATCCTGCTGTGGGCTGCTGTGCGGCGCCGTTGCGTGGCGCTGTGTCGTGTGGGGCTGCTGCGTGGCGCCGTGCGAGCTGCCGTGTGGCGCCGCGTGAGCCGTTAGGGTCCGCTGTGAATCATCGTGTGGGCCGCCATGGAACCTCCTTGAACCATCGTGAGCCGCTGGGTAGCTGTGCCGTGTGGGCCGCTGGGGCGCGGTGCCGTATGGACTGCCGTGAGTTGCCGCGTGAAACACTGTGTGAAATGCCGTGCGAAACGCCGTGCCGTATGGGACGTGGGGACCGCCGCTTGAGCCACTGCATGGGTCGCCGTGTCGTGTGGGCCGTTGTATGAGCCGCTGTGAACTGCCGCGAGCCGCCTCGTTGCTGGAGTTGTCGTCCAATTGAGCGTTTATCAGCCCTCTTACTGCCCGAATGCATGAGCCGATGATGCTGTTCGGGCCGGTTCGGGTTGGTTTGGGGCGGACCGGCCCGATCCTAGGTTGGTATCTAGTTCGAGCGGATAGCTTATGCATGTCTTGGGGCATGGTTGACGCCGATTTTGGGTGGGTTCGGGTTGGTTTCGGGTCGGTCTGTGCTGCTTTGGACTGCTTTCCAGAATAGTTCGGACCGTATGTTCGCGTCCTGACGAACATGGCGCGAACATACAGCCTGTTTCGGGTCTTTAATCAGCTGTAAGTTCGCGGTGCTCTCGCTAGGACGCGAACATACAGCCTGTATTGGGCTTCTGACCGGTTGTAAGTTCGCGGTGCTCTCGTCGAGCCGCGAACTTACAACCGGTTGGCGGCTGGCACCCGGCTAGCCGGTGCGTGTTTGGGTGTCTGTGTTGGGTTTCGCGTGTTTGGGCGTGCCCGGTGTGTGTCTAGTGCCGAGGGCTTGGGTATTCCCGGGGACATATTTGCGTGTGCGGGACGTTCGCTGGGTGCAGCGGGCTTGCGTCTGCCGGGTATGTGTTGGGCGGGTATGTGTTGGGCGGGTGTGCGTATGTACCGGGCAGGTGTGCGCCGGGCACCGCAGGCTTGCTCTCCGATGCCCATGGAATCGCGCGTCTATGCAGTCGCGCTTGGAGGGGTGCAGGATATGACAAGAGCCCCGCTCGTATGAACGGGGCTCTGCTGCTGCCTAGCAGGGATTATCGCCAGGGGCTATCAGCTCACTGACCCTGCCAGGGCTTCTGCCCGGCGTTGTCAGAGGCGTTGTCGGTGCCGGCGTTGGTATTGCTGGGCGATGCCTCACTCGGCGCCGCCGCCGGCTGCTGCCAAGCGGGGGCTGCGGCATTGGCATCGCTGCCGTACGCGGGTGCTGTCGGTGCTGTCGGTGCTGTCGGAGTCGCCGAAGCTACCGGAGTGGTTGGGGTCGCGGGAGTCGCGGCCGCGCCCGGTTCGCCATAGACGGGTGTCTGCGCCGCCGGGGCGCCGTATTCCGGATATGCGGACGTCTGCGGAGTTCCGTAGGAAGCGTCCGTGGTCGGCGCTGCGGGAGCGTATCCGGTGGGCGCGTAACCATTGGGGTCGCTGGACGCGTAACCATTGGGCGCGTAACCGTTGGGATCAGTGGGCGCGTAGCCATTGGGTGTTGCCGCGGCAGGATTCTTGTCGAAGCGCGCGCCTTCCGGCTTGCTGGCCTGCGCCATGAATACGATGTACACGATGCCAGGGGCGGCGAGCAGCAATACGCCGACCACTATCAGGCCAATGCTGCCGGCTGCGATAGCGCCGTAGCCCTCACTGTAGGTGCCGCCATACTGCATGCCGCCGAGGCCGCCGAAGAACGCGCCTGCGCCGCCGGCGATAATCAGACCGATGCCGGCGACGAATGCGCCGTAGAATCCGGCGAGCCACCAGCCGGACCTGTTGGTGTCGTGCAGGCGTCGGACTGCCAGTGCGAGATTCGGCACCAGTGTGCCGATGCTCCAGATGCTTTCGAGGAACTCGAGCTTGCCGTCGGTGACATCAGTCAGCGTGCCCAGTACGAAGTTGATGCCAAGGAACGCCAGCATGAACCACCAGAATTCGCTGCGGGATGCCCGCCCGGTGAATACGGCGTACTTCTTCCAGTAGCGCAGGAACGCCTCCGGGAAGGGGCAGCCATAGTAGGGCTGGTCCAGCGGCACTGTGGCGGCTTGCGCAGACGCGGGATAGACCGAGGGTTGCTGCGGGGCGGTATACGGGTTGCCGTTGTACTGGTTGTTGCCATACTGGTTGGCGTACGGATTCGCGTTGTACGGGTCGGCAGCGTTGGTGGAGTTGGCGGTGCCGGTGTCATACGGGTTCGCGCCGTATGGGTTGCCGGACTGCTGGTCATACTGGGGCTGGGGCTGCTGGGGCTGGCCGTATTGCGGGGTGCCGTACTGGGGCTGTGACTGAGGCTGGTCGGCTTGCCCGTATGCGGCGGCTTGGTTGGCGGCCGGCTGGGGCTCCGTTTGACCGTACTGCCCATACTGGCCGTATTGCGGAGCGGCATACTGTGATGAATCGGTCTGCCCGTACTGCGACTGGGTGCTGAAGGCCGGCTGCTGCTGGGGGTCGAACGGGTTCGCGGCGTTCTGTGGCGCGGCTTGGCCGTATGCCGGCTGCTGGGGCTGCTCGGTCTGCCCGTACTGCGGTGCTCCGTACTGCGGCTGGCTGGTCTGCGGGGTCGCCTGACCGTAACCGTATTGCGGGGTTCCGTATTGCGGTTGCGTGGACTGCTCGTACTGGTTGGCGGCGTTCTGCGGCTGTGTGTACTGGCCGTACTGCGGCGCCTCATATTGCGGCTGAGCGGTCTGGCCATAAGCCGGCTGTTGGGGTTGTTGGGGCTGTTGCGGCTCGAACGGAGTAGCCGCGTTCTGTGGCTGGGCGGGTTGCTCGGCCTGACCGGCGGGAGCGAGCGGAGTGGCATAATCGTTATGCCCATACTGCGGCATTGCGGCATTGTCGTTGGGTGTGCGGTGTGCTTGCGAATCTGTGCTTGCGTTGCCGGGCGTTGGCGCTTGCGGCAGCGGCACATTGCTGGGATCGGTCATTGATTCCCCTTTCATCAAGGACTGTATTCGTCCATCTCTATTCTTCCAGCTTTTCATGGAAAACCAAGCAATGTAGGGGAATGTTGTCTGAATATTGGTCTGAATACTGTTCTGATGCGTTCTTTCATGAGTGCTGGATGCTGTAGATGCTGTGGTCCTGGTTTCCGTTGCTTCGGGCGGGAGGTTCGTCGCAAGCCCTTTTCCTCAGGCCCACGGCCGACGGCAGAGAACAGATGCGCACTTATCGAGCCCGCTACATATGGGCTGGGCGCGCCACCTGTTGGGGTGGCGACGCTGGAGCGGTCGCTGGGTGGGCTATCGGCCTGTTTGGGCTTCGTTTTCGCGATTGCGTTGAGGCGGGGCGTACGTGGAGATGTATTCCGAGATTTTCGTTGTGGTTCGTATTGCTTGCATTCCCACGGCCCCGCTGAGGGAGGCGCACGCGGGGTGCATTGTTATCAAATTGATATGTATGCTTGTTGAGCGATTTTGTTCATTTGTGTTACGGTGATTGCAGTTATTCAATATGCGCGCGGCTGCGGTGACGGAGCCGGGAAGCAATTGACGCTTCTGACGCATGGCAGTAAGGGGAACATGATGAACAACGACTACAAGAATGCGAACGGTGCCGTCGCTGATTTCCACGAAACGCGCGAAGATGAATCCCAGGATTGGGCTGCGCTGTTCAACGGCCTCGCCTGCTGAGCGACATATCTCAGCGGGGCGGTTTGTTGGCTGGGCCGATGTTTTGCTCCGTTGAATGGCGGTGGCAGGGGTGTTTCCTCGGTCTGGCCGAGGTTTTGCTTCGTTGGGGAACTGTCAGTGGGGCGGTTCGGCGGCTGACCAGTGGTTTTGCCTCGCTGACGGGCGGTGAGCGGGGTATTCCGTCGGTCTGTTCGAGGTTTTGCCTCGCTGGGGAGCTGTCAGTGGGGCGGTTTGTTGGCTTGATCGAGATTCTGCCCCGTTGAGTGGCTGTGACCGGGGTATTTTGTTGGCTTGGTCGAGGTTTTGCTTCGTTGAGTGGCGGTGGCCGGGGTGTTCCTTCGGCTGGGTCGAGATTCTGCCCCGTTGGGGAGCTCTCAGCGGGGTGTTTCCTCGGTCTGGCTGAGGTTTTGCTCCGTTGAATGGCGGTGACCGGGGTATTCCGTCGGCTTGGTTGTGGTTTTGCCTCGCTGGGGAGCTGTCAGTGGGGCGGTTCGGCGGCTGGCCAGTGGTTTTGCCTCGCTGACAGCCGGCTCAGCGAGATTCTGCCCAAGGGCAGTCCTAAAGTAGTGGACTATGACTGATGCTGAAAACACCAAACCTGAACTCCCCGCGAACGTCCGTGTTCGCTTCTGCCCGTCGCCCACCGGCACCCCGCACGTCGGCATGGTGCGCACCGCCCTGTTCAACTGGGCCGAGGCCCGCGCCACAGGCGGCAAGCTGATTTTCCGTATCGAGGACACCGACGCCGCACGCGACTCCGAGGAAAGCTACAACCAGATCCTCGAAGCCCTGCGCTGGCTGGGCATCGACTGGGATGAGGGCATCGACGTGGGCGGCCCCCACGGCCCGTACCGCCAGTCCGAGCGCACCGACATCTACAAGGACGTCGCCGCCAAGCTGCTCGAGGCCGGCTACGCCTACGAGTCCTTCTCCACCCCGGAGGAGATCAAGGAGCGCAACCTCGCCGCCGGCCGTCCGGCCGAGTTCGGCTACGACGGCTACGACCGCGACCTCACCGAGGAGCAGAAGGCCGCCTTCCGCGCCGAGGGTCGCAAGCCCGCTCTGCGCATCCGCATGCCTGACGAGGACATCGCTTTTGACGACCTCATCCGCGGCCGCATCGAATTCAAGGCCGGCTCCGTGCCGGATTACGTGATCGTGCGCCCGAACGGCGACGCCCTGTACACGCTCACCAACCCGGTGGACGACGCGATGATGGACATCAACGTCGTGCTGCGCGGCGAGGACCTTCTGAGCTCCACCCCGCGTCAGATCGTGCTCTACCGCTACCTCGAGGCGCTGGGCATCGCCAAGACCACCCCGCTGTTCGGCCACATGCCGTACGTGATGGGCCAGGGCAACAAGAAGCTCTCCAAGCGCGACCCGGAGTCCAACCTGTTCAACCACCGCGACGCCGGCTTTATCCGCGAGGGCCTGCTCAACTACCTGGCCCTGCTCGGCTGGTCCATCGCGCCCGACCGCGACGTGTTCTCGATGGACGAGATGATCGCCAAGTTCGACGTGCGCGACGTCAAGGCCAATCCGGCCCGCTTCGACATCGACAAGGCCATCTCCATCAACGCCGAGCACATCCGCATGCTCGACCCGGCTGACTTCCTGCGTCGCGCCACCCCGTACCTCAAACGCGACGGCGTCGTTTCCGCCGACAACTGGGATGACTTGACCGCCCGCGAACAGGAGATTCTGACCGCCGCCGCGCCGCTCGTGCAGCCGCGCGTTCGCCTGCTGGGCGAGGTCGCCGGCATGGTCGGCTCCTTGCTGTCCACCGAGGAATACCTCGAACCCGCCGACGACGCCCGCAAGCAGCTCAAGGATTCCGCTGGCGAGGTGCTGGACAAGGCCATCGAGGCGCTCGAGGCCGTGCCTGAGGCTGATTGGAAGACCGACACCCTGCACGAGACGCTGAATAAGGCGCTGGTTGAGGATGGCGGCTACAAGCCGCGTCTGGCATTCGGCCCGGTGCGCGTGGCCATGTCCGGCCGCCGCGTGAGCCCGCCGCTGTTCGAGTCGATGGAGATCGTCGGCAAGGCGATTTCCGTGGCCCGCCTGAAGGGCCTGCGCGCGCACCTGTGAGTCCGGCATTTTGAATAGCTCCCCTTGTCAGGGGAGCTGGCAGTGAAGCTGACTGAGGGGTAGTCAAAGGCGGGCATCTGTTCACACTGATGCCCGCCTTTCGCGTACTCAGAGCGGTACCAGTGTCGCCCATGCCGTTATCGCCGCTCAACGTATCGGCTACATTCATTCATGAGGTTGATGTGTCATTCATTAGGTAGGTGCCTTGCCAGTAGATGCCTTGCCGCGCCGATCATTGAAATGGCGGGTTTCCGTGGTGTCGGCTTGACCATCACGGCTTGAGCATCACGGCTTGAGCATCACGGCTTGAGCATCACCTGTCAAATGAATGACAAACAACCTAATGAACGCAGTGGATGGCCTCGGGGCTGGATTGCAGCCGCCTTATCGACGCTGCGTCCTATCTCCTCCCTTAGCCATGCGTGGAAATCGGACATAATGTCATGCCATGTTCTCGTCAGGACATGTCCCAACGTATATGGGCCCATTGCTGCCTGTTACGCATTCACAAGGCTTGGGATATCGTTGATGGTGAGCAGACGCCCGAAGCTGGTATCGAGACTTTGTCCTCCTCCGTAGACGACGATGCGTTGGTCATTGCTAAGTACCATGACATCGGCCATGGTGCTGATTGTGGCGAAGGCGTGGGGGTCGTAGGTACTTGATGCCTTGACTTCGATGGCGTATTGAATCGCTCCGCCCTTTTCGATGATGAAATCGATTTCCTTTTTACTGTAATCACGCCAGTAGTACAGTCTGGGACGGCGGCCGACGGCATAATACTGTTTGATGATCTCACTGGCCACGGCATTTTCAAATAGATTGCCGCGTTGTTGGCTGAAGCGCAGGTCGTCCGCAGACTCCATTGCCAGAAGATTCGCCGCAAGACCCGTGTCGTAGAAATACAGTTTTGGGCTTTTGACGAGGCGCTTTCCATAATTCTTGTAATACGGATAAAGCCGGAATGCGATAAAGCTTGTCTCCAGCACGGAAAGCCACTCCTCAACGGTCTTCCCATCGATTCCGCAGTTACGTGCCAGGTCGGCGTTATTGACTATTTCTCCACAGCGCAGCGCGCATTGCACCAGGAATCTGCGGAATTCGCTGAGTTTGCGGACTCCGAGCTCTTCGCGAATATCACGTTCCACGTAGGTGCCGATGTAGTTCGGAAAGAAGTCGTTGGGGTCGATTGATGATGCGAACATGCGAGGATATCCTCCTTTCCACACCCAGTCGTATACAGTAGGCAGATTGATGTTGGCGTTCGCCATTTCGGAGTGGGAAAGTGGCAGTAAATACGTGACTGCAACTCGCCCCGCAAGGGATTGCGTGATGTTCTTCATAAGAAGGAAGTTCTGCGACCCAGTCAGGACGAATTGCCCCGGTTCATCGCGATCGTCTACTATGCCTTGGAGATAGGAAAACAGGTCGGGCACACGTTGTGCCTCGTCAAAGATTACGTGATTGTTGTACCGCTCAAGAAAGGCCTTGGTGTCTGTCCGCGCGAATTCTCGGACCGAAGGATTCTCCAACGTGACGTATTCGTAGTCGGGGAACAGGTGTTGCGACAACGTTGTTTTGCCGCTTTGACGCGAGCCGGTGATGGTAAGGATGGGGAATTTGGAGTTCAGTTCCCTGATTTTGTCTGATATCGCGCGTGGGATCACGATTGGCCTACCTCGCTATTCCGTGATTTCGATAAGTCTAGTCCGTAATTTTAATATGCCTATTCCATATTTTACTGGTTACTATTCCATATTGTACGGTTCTATGTGCCGCGCCTGTGCTCAAGTGATGATGCTCGCTGAAAGTGATATGTAGTTTGCGCCGGATGGTGGCGGAATGACGGACGGCCGATTGCTGAAGGGGAAGATTGACAAGACGGTTTGTGTGCGCATGGAATATGAAGCAGATTCATAAAACGTTGGAATTCCGCGCGACACGCCGTGATTTGCGTTGAGTTGGATACTCGCGTATATTAATCACCTGTTGCGCGGTTCACCGAGCAGCCGGTTGAAAAACTGAATATGCCCCCATCGTCTAGCGGTCTAGGACTACGCCCTCTCACGGCGCCAACACCGGTTCAAATCCGGTTGGGGGTACGACGGACAACTCCATGAGTTGCTACGCCAAGCCAAATTGGGGTGTGGTGTAATTGGCAACACAGCTGATTCTGGTTCAGCCATTCTTGGTTCGAGTCCAGGCACCCCAGCCAATGACCCTCGCGGAATGCGAGGGTTTTTGTTTTTCGGAGTAAGCAAAGTAATGCGGTTTTTATCCGCGTGCAGGCGTGCTTCGTTGCTTCCGCTGCGGCCGGCACAGGTGGGTGCAGATGCGCATGGCATTGTGTATCAAGCTGACGTCCTTGTCGAACAAGCATTGAAACCAAACAGCATGGAATGTGCCGTCCGTGTGCCACACCGGTGCAATACAGGCTGTTTTGTGCTGGTGTGGTACGCGGGCGTGCCGCACCAGCACAATCAATCGCAGTATGCGCCAGCGTGGCAGGACGGCGAATCGCAAAACCGCGGAAATCCGCCACTATGGGGAATCGTGAATATGCGACGCGTGCCACGCCTGCGCGATACGAGCGATATTGCAGTGGCGTGGCACGCGACGAGCGTCCGCACCGCATCCTGCATGTCCTCGGCGAGGCGAAACGGCCGCTATGTGCCCTGATGGCTTCGCTCAGCGCCATGCAGCGAAGTCATCAGGACGTCAACCGGCCAGCTGCCTTCACTGAGAACACCCCGCGAAGCGAAACGGTCATCACATGCCCAGCCGACTTCACTTCTTTCTCGTACCAACTTACGAGACCACGTTGCCGCTTTTCGGTGTCCCGCCCAGCTCAAAGCCATTCGGCAGGGTTAAGGGTCAGCAGCGCAGCAAAACCTCGGTCCAGCCGATTAATCGCCCCGATTATCGCCATTCAGCGGGGCGGAACCTCGGTTGGGCCGTGGAGGTGCCCCGGTCACTGCTTGTCAGCGGGGCAATATCCCGGTCGGGTGGGAGGAATGCTTCGGTCGCCGCCTCTCAGCGGGGCGGAACCTAGGGTCAGCCGACAAGTTGCCGTGCTGACAGCTTCTTAGCAGGGCAATATCTCGGTTGGGTGGGAGGAATGCCCCAGTCACCACCTCTCAGCGGGGCAATATCTCGGGTCGGCCGACAAATCGCCCCGCTGGCGACTCCTCAGCGGGGCGGAACCTCGGTTCAACGGAGAAAACGCCCTGCTGACGGCTCCTCAGCGGGGCGGAACCTCGGTTCAGTGGTGAAGTTGCCTCGCTGACGGTCTCTCAGCGGGGCAATATCTCGGTTGGGTGGGAGGAATGCCCCAGTCACCACCTCTCAGCGGGGCAATATCTCGGGTCGGTCGGCAAGTCGCCCCGGTCGTCGCTCTTCAGTGAAGCAGAACATCGGCTACACCGGGGGAATGTCGCGCCTACACCGGCGTAGCGGGGCGGAACCTCGGTTCAACGGAGAAAACGCCGTGCTGACAGCTCCTCAGCGGGGCAGAACCTCGGTTGGGCCGTGGAGGTGCCCCGGTCACTGCTTGTCAGCGGGGCAATATCCCGGTCGGGTGGGAGGAATGCTTCGGTCGCCGCCTCTCAGCGGGGCGGAACCTAGGGTCAACCGACAGGTTGCCCTGCTGACGGCTTCTCAGCGGGGCAATATCTCGGGTCAGTCGGCAAGCCGATCCGATTGCCGCCGTTCAGTGGGGCGGAACCTAGGGTCAACCGACAGGTTGCCCTGCTGACGGCTTGTCAGCGGGGCAATATCTCGGTCGGGTGGGAGGAATGCTTCGGTCATGGCTTTTCAGCGCAGCAAAACCTCGGGTCGGTCGACAAGTCGCCACGGTCGCCGCCTGTCAGTGGCGCAAAGCTTCGGTCTAATGGCGAGGATGCTTCGTTGAGTAGGCTTGTGCAACCTGGCGCACACGACCCGGCGCACACAACTGGGAACCGCCTCAGATTGCGCTTGGAGAATTCTTCTTGTAAAGTATCTTCACGTAATTACAGATGCTTTATTTTTCAATGATGATGGCACCTGTTCCACCTCGATGAAGAGATCAAGGAAAATATAGTTAATGAAAAAGACGATATCAGTGGCGCTGGCGACAGCGCTAGCCCTGACGTGTATGGGCAGTGGAGGGACGGCGTTCGCCTCACCTCTCACTGATGCCGACATACAATCCTTGGCGAGCCAGATCCAGAAGATCAACGACGATGCTTCCACCCAGACTCCCGCAGTCCAGAATGATTCCGCAGCCGATTCCTCGGCCGATGCCGCGACAGATGCCGTGGAAGGCTGGACCATCGACGCCAACATAGCCAAGGGCGGAGAGATCCTGGCGATGGAGGACGGCTGGCTGCACTTCAAGTCCACTGCGGCGCACGGCAATGCGGCGGCGAACCCGAGCGCAGCCAATGACTGGCCTGCCGTGGCCATCTGGGGCACGGACTACGACTTCTCCAAGGCCGGTTCCTTCCACGCCACCATCAAGTCTCCGCAGGAAGGCTCGGCAAATCGATTCGGCTTCTATCTGGGATACAACGATCCCGGCAGCGGTCTGTTCATCGGTTATGACGCCCAAGGTTGGTTCTGGCAGACCTACACCGGCGGCGGCGAAGGCGACTGGTACAGCGGAGGCCGCATCGCCGCGCCCAGTGCCAACGACGAGCACGACGTCGTCGTCTCCTGGACCGACGCCAAAGTAGCCACGCTGACCGTCGACGGCCAGAAGGCATTCGACGTTGACTATTCCAAGATGACGAACCTCTCGAACAAACTCGCCATCAAGGCCGGCTCCTGGAAGTTGTTGAACCAGGTGACCGATGTGTATATCAAGGATTTCCCCGAAGTCACTGAAGCCGCCAAGTATGCGGTCTCCGGCAAGGTCGTCGACGCCGAGGGTGCCGCAATCGCCGGCGCAGCAGTGCGTCTGGGCGACGCCAAGGCGAAGACCGGTGAGGACGGCGGCTTCAGCTTCGCCGACGTCGAAGCCGGCGAATACACGCTGTCCGTCGCCAAAGACGGCTACGAGGACGTCTCACAGCAGGTGACCGTCTCCGACGCCGATCTGGCCATCGATCCGATCGTCCTCACCAAGTCTGCGGCGGTCAAGACCGAAACGCTCAAGACCAAGAAGATGGAAGTCCAGGTCAAGCAGAACTTCCCGGCCGTGCTGCAGTACACCATGGCCGATGGCAAGGTGATGTACGGCCAGACCAAGGATGTGCGCACCGTCCAGATCAACGGCACCAACATCGAACTGGCCGATGATGACGTGACCTTCAAGAAGGTCAGCGCCACCGAAGCCACATACACGCTGAAGGTCAAGGACGAAGCCAAGAAGATCGACGCGGTGATCACCGTCGAGATCAAGGTCGAGAAGAACCAGCTGCATCTCAACGTCACCAAAATCAAGAACAATCTGTCCGACGGCATCCCCGAAGGCAACGGTGTGGAGAAGAACGCCATCGAGACGCTCGCTTTCCCGAACCAGAGCCTGGTCTCCGTGCGCGCCAATCAGGACAGCGCCCAGTTCACCGGTACCACGATGTCGTCCAGCACGACAAAGCCCGGTGATGAGAACTTCGTCATCACCGACGACACCAGCTACACCGACCGCGACTACACGTACGGTTTCGTCTCCGGTGCCGGCCTGAGCGCCGGCCTGTGGTCGAATTCCGAGCATGACGGTCGCGCCGCATACGCCGGCGTCCGTGGCGGCAGCCAGAACACGCGCGTCTACGCCACCACCCAGCAGACGGGTGAGACCACGTCCTTCGGTCTGGCCAGCGCTCCGTGGTACTACCACCGCACGGTCACCGATTCCAAGGGCAAGAAGTATACGGTGGCCGAAACCGCCATGCCGCAGATGTCCGTCGCCATCGCAGGCGATGAGAACGAGGACGGTGTGGTCAACTGGCAGGATGGCGCGATCGCTTATCGCGACATCATGAACAATCCGTACAAGTCCGAGGAAGTGCCTGAGCTGGTGGCATGGCGCATCGCCATGAACTTCGGCTCCCAGGCGCAGAACCCGTTCCTCACCACGCTTGACAACGTCAAGAAGGTGGCGCTCAACACGGACGGCCTCGGCCAATCCGTGCTGCTCAAGGGCTACGGCAACGAAGGCCACGACTCCGGCCATCCGGATTACGGCGACATCGGGCAGCGTATCGGCGGCGCCGAGGACATGAACACGCTGATGACCGAAGGTGCCGAATACGGCGCCCGCTTCGGCATCCATGTCAACGCCTCCGAAATGTATCCGGAAGCCAAGGCCTTCAGCGAGGACATGGTCCGCCGCAACGCGGCAGGCGGTCTGAGCTACGGCTGGAACTGGCTCGATCAGGGCATCGGCATCGACGGCATCTACGATCTGGCCTCCGGCTCCCGCCTCAGCCGTTTCGCGGAGCTGAAGGACGAAGTCGGCGACAACATGGACTTCATCTATCTCGACGTGTGGGGCAACCTGACCTCCTCCAGCTCGGAGGATTCGTGGGAGACCCGCAAGATGAGCAAGATGATCAACGACAACGGCTGGCGCATGACCACCGAATGGGGCTCCGGCAACGAGTACGATTCGACCTTCCAGCACTGGGCGGCCGATCTGACTTACGGCGGCAAGGACCTCAAGGGCGAGAACTCCGAAGTGATGCGCTTCCTGCGCAACCACCAGAAGGACAGCTGGGTCGGCGATTACCCGAGCTACGGAGGCGCGGCCAACGCCCCGCTGCTCGGCGGATACAACATGAAGGACTTCGAGGGCTGGCAGGGCCGCAACGACTATGCCGCCTACATCGAGAACCTGTTCACCCATGACGTGTCCACCAAGTTCATCCAGCACTTCAAGGTGACCCGCTGGGTCAACAACCCGCTGCTCACCTCGGGCAACGGCAACGCCAACGCGGTGACCGACCCGAATACGAACAACGGCAACGAGCAGATCACGCTCAAGGACTCCAACGGCAACGTCGTGGTCCTCTCCCGTGGCTCCAACGACGCCTCCAGCGCCGCCTACCGCCAGCGCACCATCACTCTCAACGGCAAGGTCGTGGCCTCCGGCGAAGTCTCTGCCGGCGACGGCTCCGCCACCGGCGACGAGTCGTACCTGCTGCCGTGGGTGTGGGATTCCTCCACCGGCGAGGTCGTCAAGTCCAGCGACGAGAAGCTCTACCACTGGAATACCAAGGGCGGCACCACCACTTGGACGCTGCCCGACAGCTGGAAGAACCTCTCCAGCGTGAAGGTGTACCAGCTCACCGACCAGGGCAAGACCAACGAGCAGACCGTCGCCGTCTCCGGCGGCCAGGTGACGCTCACCGCCGACGCCGAGACCCCGTACGTGGTGTACCAGGGCGAGGCCAAGCAGATCACGGTCAACTGGAGCGAGGGCATGCATGTGGTGGACGCCGGCTTCAACGGCGGCTCCGACACGCTCAAGTCCAACTGGACCGTCACCGGCATCGGAAAGGCCGAAGTCGAGGGCGAGAACAACGCCATGCTGCGCCTGAGCGGCAAGGTCAGCGTCGCCCAGCGTCTGACCGACCTCAAGGCCGGCCAGAAGTACGCCCTGTACGTCGGCGTCGACAACCGCAGTACCGGCGAAGCCTCGGTCACGGTGACCAGCGGCGGCAAGGTGCTCGCCACCAACGCCACCGGCAAGTCCATCGCCAAGAACTACATCAAGGCATACGGACACAACACGAACAGCAACACGGAAGACGGCTCCAGCTACTTCCAGAACATGTACGTGTTCTTCACCGCGCCTGAGAACGGCGACGCCACAGTAACCCTCTCCCGCAACAGCACCGACGAGGCGCACACGTACTTCGATGATGTGCGTATCGTGGAGAACGACTACTCCGGCATCACCTATGACGAGGACGGTGGCCTCAAGTCCCTCACCAACGGTTTCGAGAAGAACGCCCAGGGCATCTGGCCGTTCGTGGTCTCCGGATCCGAAGGCGTGGAAGACAACCGCGTCCACCTCTCCGAGCTGCATGCCCCGTACACGCAGGCCGGATGGGACGTCAAGAAGATGGACGACGTGCTCGACGGCACGTGGTCGGTGAAGATCAATGGTCTGTCCCAAAAGGGCACCCTCGTCTACCAGACGATCCCGCAGAACGTGCAGTTCGAGCCGGGTGCGAAGTACAAGGTGTCGTTCGACTACCAGTCCGGTTCCGATGACATCTACGCCATCGCGGTCGGCCAGGGTGAGTATTCGGCGAGTAACGTCAAGCTGACCAACCTGAAGAAGGCGCTCGGCGAGACCGGCAAGGCCGAATTCGAGCTGACCGGAGGCGTCAACGGCGACTCCTGGTTCGGCATCTACTCCACCTCCACCGCTCCGGACACCCAGAGCACCACCGGCAACGCCGCGAACTTCGGCGGATACAAGGACTTCGTGCTCGACAACCTCAAGATCGAGCGCGTGGCATCCGAAACCCGCACCAAGGCCGAAGCCAGCGACAAGCTCAAGGAAATCCAAGGCAAGTTCGACGGCAAGCAGTCCGAGGTCAGCGAAGCCGCATGGCAGACCTACCAGAACGCGCTGGTCAAGGCCCGCGTGCTCATCAACAAGGACGGCGCCACCGCCGACGACTTCACCAAGGCCTATGACCTGCTGGTCGCGCTCGCCGAATACATGGAAACCGCTCCCGGCAACGAGAGCAGCGACAAGTATGACGTGGCGATGGACGGTTCAGACCAGCTCGGCGGCTATGACGTGGAAGTCGGCAGCGCGCAGAGCAACTACGGCGACTACGAAGGCCCGAAGGAGTTCGCCCAGGACGGTTCCGCCAGCACCTACTGGCATACCAACTGGAGCGAGAACGCCGTCGGAAACGGCACGGCCTGGTACCAGTTCAACCTCAACGAGCCGACCACCATCAACGGTCTGCGGTACCTTCCGCGACCGGGTGGGGCGACTGTCAACGGCAAGATTTTGGGATACAGGATCCTGCTGACGCTGGCCGATGGCTCCACCAAGGAGGTCACCGGTGAGTTCACCTATGACACCGCTTGGCAGAAGGCCAGCTTCGACGCTGTGGACGACGTGGTCAGCGTACGCCTGATTGCACTCAGCTCCACAGGTTCCGGCGCCAATCAGGTCAACACATTCGCGTCCGCTTCCGAGCTGCGCCTCACCACCAACCGAGAGGTGGCGCCGGAGGAGACCGTGGTGGACAAGTCCGACCTCAAGGATGCGCTGGCTCAGGCCAATGCACTCAAGGAGTCCGACTACACGGCCGTAACATGGTCCGCCCTGATCAAGGCTCGCGACGCCGCCCAGACCGTGGCGGATGACGACAAGGCCTCCGCCTATGACGTGGCCCTCGCCACCGCGAACCTTGGAACCGCGATTGCTGGTCTCGAGCAGAAGGGCGAGGAACCTGGCCCCGGCCCGGTCGTGGTGGACAAGACGGACCTGCAGAACACCGTGAACAAGGCGGAATCCTTGAAGGAGTCCGACTACACGGCCGAAAGCTGGAAGGTCTTCGCGGCGGCGATGGGTTCAGCCAAGCAGGTGCTTGCCAATGAGCAGGCCACGCAGGGCGAGGTCAACACCGCGCTGGCTGATCTGCAGGATGCCATCGCCGGCCTCAAGGGCTCCATGCCTGACCCGGGCCCCGAGCCCGAGCCCGAGCCTGGCGCGGTGGACAAGACCACGTTGAACGCGACCATCAACAAGGCCGCCGCCATCAATCTGGCCCTGTACACCGATGACTCCGCGAACGCGGTGCGCGCGGCCCTGAAGAAGGCCCGTGCTGTCGCCGACGACGCGGACGCCACCCAGAAGCAGGTCGATGAGGCTCGCACGGCGCTGGAGAAGGCAATCGCCGCTCTGGTCAAGCGCGGCAATGCCTCCGACAAGGGTGATGGCAACATCTCCGATACCGGTGCCAACGTGGCGATGGTCGCCCTGGCCGGACTGCTGTTGGCCGGTGCCGGTGCGACCCTGGCCTACTGCCGCAGGCGCGGCCGGATCTGAGGCTGAAGCGCTGAACGTACGTCAGCGTACGTTCAGCGCGGCTTTACCCCACTTCTTCTCACCAAACGTACACTGACGGACGCTCAGCGTACGTTTGGTGAGAAAAGTACCGGTAGAACCTCATCAAACGTACACTGACCGCAACTCAGCGTACGTTTGGTGAGATATGGGTGGGCGAAGCCGCACCAAACGTACGCTGGGCAATAACGCTGGCCAATGTAGGTGTGCGCCCGCATTCACTATGTGACACGTTTTTCATCATCATCGCTGGCTCTGGTTTCCCCGGTCTTCCGGCATCCACTATCCTTGATGCCCGTTGTGCGTTGCGGCCCTAACTGGGCTGATGTGCCTGGCTGATGCGATATCGAACGCAACGATCACGCGAAGCAATCGACGAAGAGAGAAGGAAGGGGACACCATGTCCAACGACACTGAAGCGAAGGTTACCGAAACCAAGGTCGCCGAAGCTGAGGCATCCACAGAGCAGTCCGCCGAAGCCAAGCAGCCGGAAGCCAAGCAGGGCCTGTCGAAAGGTGCTATTGTCATCGCCATTATCGTCGCGGTGGCGCTGATCGCGGCCGCCGGCGTGTTCGGATACCGCGCATACGCGGACGCGCAGCTCAACAACGCGATGGCCGCATGCGCCACAGCGTCCGAGGACGTGCGCAACGCCACCAACGACTACAACAACCTCCTCAATGGCGACGCTTCCGATGCCGCCGCACTCACCAAGGATGACGTCAAAGACGCCTCCACGCTCGACGCGCTGAACAAGGCGATGGGTGCCGAAGTGCCGGTGTACGAAGGCTGCATCGCCGAGGATACCAATGGTTATCAGGCTGCCACCGACAAGCTCACCGAGCAGGCCGACTGGTACAAGACCCACACCGCATCCCTGCAGAAGGCCGTTGACGCCGTCAACGCCTCCAAGAAGTGACGCTTTCCACCGTCCGTTGCCCTCTCTGATAAGCCCCCTCTGATGAGGGAGGAGCTGCCGCGAAGCGGTGACGGAGGGCGGCAATGGAGATGGGCTGTTCCGTTTTCGCCTCCCTCTGATGAGGGAGGTGGCGCCGCGTAGCGGTGACGGAGAGAGAAGCCCAAGCAAGCGATGCAGTAGCTGCGGAAATGCATCACATCCAGAAAAGCGGCGTTGTCCTCGTCAATATCAAACAACAAACCGCAGATAGGTGCAATCATCGAACGAATCGTATCCCGGCGTGAATCCTTTGGTGGACCGGTACTCGCTGATGAGTGCCGGATCCTCGACCTTAAGCCGTTGCAGTGCCGCTTCGGAGTCGGCCAGCGTGGGCTTCAGTAGCGGGAAGCCATCGGAGGCGAGCACCACCTCGTCGCCGGGGCGGACGGTCACCGTGCGAATCGGATACGCGGAATCGGTAAATCCGTCGAATACAGAGTATCCGTAGGGGCCGCGCACGTTGGCGAACTGCGATTGCAGGCGCAGGAACGGCATGATCATCGCGCGCGCCGGGTCGGCGGCGTTTGCGGGAGCGGCTGAGTCGGCGGAGTCAGTGGAAGCGACTGTGTCTGCGGAGTCGGCGGCAACGGCTGCATCTGCGAAAACAGAGGGATCTCCGTTGCTGCCGCTGTCGTCACAAGATATAGATGTATTCCGAACAGTTGCGCCGGCGCCGAAAACCGGCTGATGCCGGGTCTGTCCGGAATCCCGATGCCGCAAGGCGAGCGTGGTGAAGGCGCGGAGCTCGCCGAGCAGCACATCGACCTGTTTCATCGTGGGTATCTGCTCGCCGTTGACCATGGCCTGACAGTCGCCGAACAGCCAGATTTCGCGTCGCGCAGCGCTGTAGACCACGGCGTTCGCTTGCAGTCGTTCGATGGGCTCGTGCTCGAAGATGGTGTACGGGTCGTCCGCACGGCCTCGGCTATCCCCGTCGGTGCGGTTGCCAGTATGGTCGCCGTTACCAGTGCGGTTGCCGGTGTAGACGTTGCCGCGATTGTGATTGTGATTGCTATTGCTGTCGACGGCGAAGCGCTCTTCTGCGGTGCTGCAAGATTCGCGATATTCGCGATAGGCACGCTGGAATCGCGTATCGATGGCGAGCTGCGTTTGTCGCATCGTGGCGGAATCAGGCAAGGCCGCTATGGTCTCGAGCACAAGATCCTTGGCAACTGCGCCGCCGCACGGCCGCCATAGGTGACGGATGCTTTTGCTGGTCACCCCGTCCACCACGGCCGCGAATCCGTCCGTGATGGCGAGCCCGTCCTCGTTGAGCGACTGGTCGGGTCGCTTGCCGCGGCAATACTGTTCGATAACGCGCATCTCCGGCCTCCTTGTGGCGTGGGCTCCATCATATGATGAATGGTTGAACGTCTGTGCGTGATGCCGGATGTCCTGAATTGTTCTGAACGGAGAGGAACACTGTCATGCAGCGCCCGATTATGACCTCGCGCTCGTTTCTGCGCACACCGTCCGAGCCGGCCGGCCCCGGTGACGAATCGACCATCCAGGATTTGGTGGACACGCTGGAAGCCAACCGTTCGCGCTGCGTCGGTATGGCGGCGAACATGATCGGCGTGGGCAAGCGCATCATCGCGTTCGTGGATGAGGATTTTGGCGGGCGTATCAACGTCATGCTCAATCCTGTGATCACCGCCACGGACGGTGCATATGAGACCGAAGAGGGATGTCTCTCGCTGACTGGCGAGCGGCGCACGATCCGTTATCGTCGCATCGAAGTCGATTTCCGGGATCGACGCTTCCGGGAGCGCCATGCCACGTTCACTGGTTTCACCGCTGAAATCATCCAGCACGAAGTCGACCACTGCAATGGCATCGTCATCTGATTGGGGCTGATTGGGGTCGATTGGGGTCGATTGGGATGACGCGCGGTGCTGCGGGGTGCCGAGTGCAATGATTCTCGGGCTGAAGCCGTCGATTTCGGGAATTTGTTGCACTGAGAGTCGCTCAGTGCAAGGATTTCGGGCTGAAGCCAACAATTTCGGGAATTACTTGCGCTGAGCTTGGCGAATGGTTCTTGGTCGATAGTTCCTATGGTCTGTTCTGATGACTGTGGTCGATGAGTGTCATCGCCACGTTGCATAGTGTGAGATATATCATGCTGTAGTTTCATATAATTCGGGCCGGGGTGTCGAAAAGGGTGCTATAGTGCTGTTTGTCGGTGTTGACAGGGGAGAGCGATGCCGGCGAATAGCGCATTGTGGATGTTTGATACTGTGCCCGTGAGGGGCGGCTCCTGTTCTTCTCTGTAGCCCGGCGAATATCGTATTTGTGTCACATACGAAGGGGTTCGCCTGCATGACAAAGGGAAATCGTTGGACAAGTGCGATCATTCCTGCACTGCTGATTCATATTCCGATCGGTACGGTCTACTGTTGGAGCGTGTTCAAGCAGCTCATAGCCGACCGCCTCCACGCCAGCCCGGCCTCGGTGGAATGGGGCTTCTCGCTTGCCATCTTCTTCCTTGGCATGTCCGCCGCATTCGCCGGCCCGATGGTGGAGAAGAACATCCGGAAATCTGCGCTGGTGTCGATGATTTGCTTCGTGGTCGGCTTCGCAGGCACGGGCGTGAGCATCGCCCTGAACTTCCTGCCGGGCGTATTCATCTGCTACGGCGTGATCATGGGCGTCGGCCTGGGTGTTGGCTACCTGACGCCGGTCAAGAACCTGATGCTGTGGTTCGCCGATAACAAGGGCCTCGCCACCGGCATCGCTGTCGCCGGATTTGGGTTAGCCAAGGCCATCGCCAGCCCGGTCATGGAATTTCTGATCGGCGCCGTGGGTCTGGTCGCCATGTTCTATATCCTGGCCGCGGTCTATGCGGTGATGATGCTGATCGGCTTCCTGCTCATCAAGCGTCCCGCCGGCTGGGTCTACGATCCCGCCACCTCGCACGTGAGCCGTCGGTCGATTCTCGGGAAGCCTGTGTTCTGGGGCATCTGGATCGCGTTCTACATCAACATCACCTGTGGCCTCGCGCTGATCAGCCAGGAGAAGGACATCCTGCACGACGTGCTCAAGGCATTCCCGCAGTACGCCGGGCTGAGTCCGACTGAATTCGCCGCGGCGATTGCCGGCGTGATTGGACTGGTGCTCGCCGTGGACTCCGTGTTCAATACGGCCGGCCGCGTGGGCTTCTCCACGCTGTCCGACCATCTCAAGCGCCGCGAGACCGTGTATCAGGTGATTTTCATCATGTCGATTGCCGTGTGCGTATTGCAGATGGCCGTCAACAGCATAGACAATGCCCTGCTATGGGCGGTGCTGGCCATGCTGTTCCTTGTCAACGCCGGCTATGGCGGTGGCTTTTCCACGTTGCCGGTGCTGCTCGACCAGCATTTCGGCACCAAGACCGTCTCCACCACACACGGCCTGACGTTGAGCGCCTGGGCGTTCGCCGGACTGTCCGGCAACCAGCTGGCGGCGTTCGTGGTCGCTCATGCACCTGATCAGGCGCATCGCTATGCCGCGCTCATTCCTGTGCTCGCCGGTTTGTTCACGGTGGGATTGATCAGTATCAGTTTGGTCACCTACTTCGGCGGCCGTTGTGAGGTTCGCGAGGCGTAGTGCCTCGATTGAGGTTTCGATGTGAGGCTGTTTGGTTCAGGAAATCCTCGGTTTGGTGGTACTCAGTGCAAAGATTTCGGGCTGAAGCCAACAATCTCGGGAATTACTTGCGCTGAGCCATTTGGGCACTTGTGGTTGCTTCGATGTGGTTAGAGATATAGTTGTCACTAGAGATAGTTGCATAGGTTTCCGGTGCTCCTCAACCATTAAACAAAGGTGTGTCTGTCATGTTTGGGTTTTTCAAGAAAAAGACGACAAACGATAATAATGATGCTGCCAATACAGCCAATTCCAGTAATGTCGATACTGGATTGAAGTCTTGGCATTATTCGCCCGATGAGAACAAGATGGTTCCCTGTGCGACCACTCCATGCAGTCAGCACGGAGATACAGATGTTATAGCTGCCAACGAGTATTTCGCAACTATGGAAATCAATCAAAGAATCAGTGCGCGTGCAGGCACTTTGAATCCGAATAAGATACTTCCTGATGATTATGATAAGGTTGCTTTATTCAAGGATAATAAATATGCTCGGTTAGTTAGTTTCAATACTATTTATGTTGGCAATTTAAGATATGCTCCGGCTGTTAAGAAAATGGATTGGGGGTATCATAAGGATTATGATTATACCATCAATTTTGCTAAACGATGTGAGAATTGTCATGGAACTGGCATGGATGGTGATAAAACATGTTTAATGTGTACTGGCCAAAAATACAGTGCGAGTTGTAGCGCTTCTCCAGCTGACATGGTTCTCATTCAAGAAATAAAAGATAATGATGATACGAAGTTTCATGATTTTGTTAAAAAATACCCTGATGAATTTAATGATTACATGAGACATGTAATCATTGCTAACACTTATCTTGCGAATGATGGCGAGAAAGCATTATATTCTCAGGAATTGAAGAAGAATTTCAAGAATGAGGTCGTTAATGACCAGAATGCTTTTCTTCGCAGAATGAGGAGTCTTAAATATAATTATGATGAAATGATGAAAAATAAGGATTCTCACATTATTAATACTGGAACTATTATGATTCCTGCGCCACTTTATCCTAACTTAAAAACAGGCAATAAAAGACTTACGATAGTATCATCACATGTTTATAATGATAAAAAAACAGGGGAGAAAAAAGCAATTTTGTATTGCAGAAATGAAAAAACAGGAGAAGAACAATATTCCGCATATAAAATATTCACATCATATAATGCAGGTTGCATACCAGGCAATATGGCATATATATCATCAGCATATTTGTCATCATATGATGCTGATGATGCTGGTCGGCCATATTTGAAATTAAGAAATGCGAAAGTAAGCATTTATAATAAAGGGGAGATATAAAACATTTCTTTTAATATTATGGTTAATTTCATTCAACTGTTTTTGTCATGTTCTAACCAGTATTCATCATAACATGATAACATTGATTACATGCCAATCCTGTAATCAATGTTTGCTTGGTTATCGACACCTTCTGACGACCGTTGCCGTGAAGCAAACAGCGGAGCTGTTTGTAGGCAACGTGCGAGCCGACAGGCGAGCCAGCAAACCGCGCGCGCAGCGCGTCCGAAATTGCAGGACGGGCTGTCAGCGAAGCTGACTGGGGGAGAGACTGGGACGGCTGTGTTGTGTGTTTCTCTCCCTCACCCGGCTGTCGCCGGGAGCTCCCTCATCAGAGGGAGCCAGCATTTGTGGCATAGCCCTCTCTGATGGCTCGTAGCGGACTGGGGGAGAGACCTGAGGCGTACCGCCACATTGGATGGCGACGAGCAACGAGGCATCAGATGTCGGTATCGCCTTGCAAGTCCCGCAGATGCTGCATCAGGTACAGAATCGAGCCGTCGTCCAGATAATCGCATAGCGCGCCGTCGCAGAACCGCTCCTCGCGGGTGGGGAACAGCAGTAGGGTGAGTGTGCTGTCCAGATCGAGATTGTCGAAGTCCCCGTCACGGTAGAAATCGGCCAGATCGCGCGGATTGTCCAAGTTAAGATTTTCGAGGTACTCGTGGTAATTACCGCGGTCGCCCCACGCCTTGTACACCGCTTTCCACCATTCATCAATGAGCGGGTCGTAAGAGACGCCGCGGAAGACGGTCTTGCCGTCGACCTCCTCCGACAGGTGGGAATTGTCATACAGACGGCACCCTGTCTTTTGAGCATCCTCAAAGCGCGGAACGAGCGCGATGAGCTGACGCAGCCCCTCCTCCTCGTCGCGGGCCGTCTTCTCGGCCTTCTGGAATGCGGCGACCTCCCACGAGCGCGGATGCAGACCCGGCAGATTGAGCGCCGCCTTCGCGATCAGCGTCTCCAACAGCTCGGTGCCGCGCATCTCCTCCTCCCACGGATTGCCTTCATCGCCGTACAGCAGGCCGGCCAACCCGCCGGCGACTGCGGCGGTCGTGTCGGTGTCGCCGCCGAGATTCACCGCAGCGAGTACGCAATCCCGGTAATTGTCCGTGTTGACCAAGCACCACACTGCAGACAGCATCGTGTCCAACACGAATGTGCCTGACTTGATCCGGCGGCGTTCGCAGAACCGCAGGTCCTCGGGTATGTTGGCGATCTTGCACACCTCCGTACGCGAGTAGGCGGTGCCTTCGGCCAGCAGAAGGCGAGCGATGCGGATGAAGCGCACGCATATATCAGTGCTGATCCGGTGGGCATGGGTGATGGCGCTCACACGGCGGATGTCGTCGTCGGAGCAATCGGTGAAGGCCAGCGGGAGGATGCGCATCAGTGAGCCGTTGCCGTTGTCGTACTCGTCGGTGCCACCGTGGCCCGAGGCGAGTGCATGGCTTGTGGTGTTGCCGATGTCGAATACGGCGCCGTCGGGCGTGTATTCGCCGGACTTGGCCCATGCACGATATTTGGCGAGCATGTCGTCGGTGTCCACGCGCCCGCCGTGTTCGGCGAGGGAATCCAGTGTGGCGAGCATCATCGCGGTGTCATCCGACCATGTGCCGGCCGGCTGGTTGTGCGTGCCGTGGCCGATCATGCCAGTGCATTCGAAGGTGTCGCGACGCTGGAACTCGTAGGGCACGCCGAGGGCGTCGCCGACCGCTTGACCGTAGACGGCGGCATGCAGGCGTGCAAAGTCGGCGATGGAGAAATGGTCGGCCTCGCGGATCAGCTTCCAGGGGAATTGCGCGACCGCCGCATGCTTCGGGCAGAAGAAGGCCGCGCGTCCTTCGATGTCGACCCAGCCAGCGTCGAGGACTATATCCTGTGCTGCGCTCGGGTCGTTGTCATAGTCGCTGGTGTCCACCGTCATGTCACAGTTCGCGTAAGCACAGTGGACGATGAACGGGTTGAGCCCTTGTTCGTAATCGTCGAACAGCAATGTCATGTGTCCTCCTTCGCTCCGGCGCGGTCTTCCCACGCGGATTCGTTGTTTTCAGCGCGGGTGTCTGGCGGCTTCGCCGATCATGACCATTCCACGCTGCTATTGTGCATTAACCGGACAACTCAAACGAAAGGTTGCGTCGGCGTGTCGGCCGCCAATCGGAGGCTAATCGGCGGCGGGCTGTTTGTCGACAAACCCAGCGAATGCCGTTGGGGAGCGAAGCCGTTCTGCCTGCACGCGGCGATGCTGAAACTGTTCTGCATTATTTGCCGGGAAGGCATGCTCGATGCCGTCACCGAGTTCGCGCCGAGCGCCCTACGCGGCGATCTGCGCCTTGTAATGCTCGCCCCAGTCGCGCAGGGCGTCGATGACGGCGCTCAGGCTGCGCCCGGTGCTTGGTCAGCGAGTATTCGACGCGCGGCGGCACTTCGGCGTACACTTCGCGATGCACGAGCCCGTCAGCCTCCATCTGACGCAGGTTCGAAGTAAGTACTTTTTGCGAGATATTACCGATTGACCGGCGCAGTTCGCTGAAGCGTTTGGTGCCGTCCAGCAGATCACGCACATCGGTGAGCGCATCTCCGTGCGGTGGTAACACCTTGGCTGCCCTGCGCGCGTTTTTTCGTGCGCGTTACCGGGACGCGCGCGCATTTCGGCTGGTTATGCACTTGCGTCCCGCACTATTTTCGACAGCTGCAATGTTTATCGACAGTTGTCGAATAGTGTCTGCTATGATGTCGCCGAGACAACGGACCACGCGCAACAACGAAGATCCCAGCATTTTCGGCCGGCGTGGCGTAGAAAATCGAGGCATTGGAGGCGCGTAATGGCAGAAGCGGGCACTCGTACGGGCGCCGGAGAACCTGACGAAGGGCGGTCCGTCAAGCCCATGGACAGGCGGTCGCGCCGCACGCGGGTGATGCTGCAGAGTGCATTGGTCAAACTGCTGGAGACCAAGCCGCTGAACAAGATCTCGGTGATGGAGCTCACCCGTCTCGCGGACGTCAACCGGGCGACGTTCTACGTGCATTACACGGATATCTACGCCCTGTTCGATCAGCTCAAACGCGAGCTCATCGACTCGTATAAGGACATCATCACTCGTCATCGCGGGGAAATTCTCCAGGATGACTACGAACCTCTCATCCATGAGATTTTCGAGTTCGCCACGGCCAACGAATCCATGTCCCTGTTGGTGACCGGTAAGTCCGGAGATACGTTCTCAGGTGATCTCATCGCCGCGGTGGGTGCGTACTGCAACGAGCTCATCGATCCGATTTCCGCATCTCACGCGAGCCTGGCTCCCGACGACGGCCGAACCCAGGCCGCCGAAACCGTGAGGGACTACCACTTCGTGTATCTGGCGGCCGGGATCGTCGGTTCGCTCAAGGAATGGTATCGGCGCGGGCGCAGGGAGCCCATTGATCTTGTGGTCAGGATCGCGGCCAACAACACGCATGCGATCGGGCTGGCCATGCTCGCCAGGAATATTGGCGTGTCGGTCTCCGAATCGTCAGCGGCCCACGCATCCGGCGCAGTGGTGACGGTCGGCAGGTGAATTCACGAGGGAATGGGCGGATATCATGCATAACGTGTTGCGCGTCTTCATTCGCGATGTGAAGCGCATCTGCGCGGTGCCATTTGCCGTGTTCATCGTTCTGGCGTCATGTTTCGTGCCGGGACTGTATTCATGGTTCAACGTCGCAGCGAACATGGACCCATATGCGAATACCGGAGATGTGCCGATCGCGGTGGTCAACAACGACGCGGGAGCCATGGTGAACGGCTCCGAAATGAATGTGGGCGATCAGACTATGGACGCCCTGAAGGACAACCACGATCTGGGATGGCGGTTCGTGGACGAGTCGGCCGCCGTCAACGGCGTGGAGTCCGGCGAATACTACGCGGCCATCGTGATCCCCGAGGACTTCAGCAAGGATCTGACCAGCGTGCTACAGGGCGACTTCACGCGCCCCGAACTGTCCTACTATGTCAACGAGAAGGTCAACACGCTCGCGCCGCGTGTGACGCAGTCCGGCGCCGCGGCCCTTGAGCAGCAGATCAACGAATCGTTCGTCTCCACCGTCAGCGCGACCGTCACGAAGACGCTTTCCGAAGAGGCCGGCAAGATGAGCGGCCAGCTCGACGGGACGGCGAACCAGCTGGACGGCAAGCTGAGCGAAGCCCAATCCAGCATCACGGCGGCCCGCGGCAAAGTAGATGACGCGCAGTCCTCCATCGCCGATGCGCGAGCGACAATCACGAGGGCCCGCCAAAGCATGACGGGCATCGCCGGACGCGCCGACGCTCTTTCCGCGAGTGTCAACGACACGGCATCCTCCGTCGACGCCGCACGCGGTGGATTGTCGGCGTTCCAGCACTCCATGAACTCGACCGTCGGACAGGTGCAGTCCGGGGCCGGCTCCCTTAAGGGCCGCATCGACGGCATTAAGGACACTGTCAACGGCAATGCGGCGGACATCTCCGGCCGTGTCGACGCCTCGCTGTCCACGCTTGAATCCGCGAACGACGCCCTGGGGGATGCGATCGAGGCGATGGAATCCGACCCGCAGCTCGCAGGCTCGGACGCCCTCGCACAGGCGAAACAGCATCAGAGCGACCTCGCCGCACAGATCGAAGCGATGAGGCAACTGAACAATGGCATCCCCTCGGCGATGCAGGCGGGCGGCAAGAAGCTCTCCGATTCCCTGGACGCATTGAACGGCAAGGCCGACGGGCTCTCCAGCCTGTCCTCGGACGCTTCGAGCAGGATTGATTCCACCCTCACCGGCGTCTCCACCCAGCTCGTCGGACTGTCCGGAACCGTGGGCGCGACCGCCGAATCGCTTGGTCGCATCGACGCCGATCTCGCGCAGCTCGACACGACGCTCGAATCGGCGTCAAAAGTGATGGGGCAGACGGGCAAGGCCCTCGATCGCGTGAGTGCATCGGTGCAACGCACGCAAGCCGATTTCGCCGTCCTTCGGGCGAGCGATGCGTGGGCCGGCGTCAAGGGCCTTGCGCATGTGGACGCCGATCAGGTGTCCTCGTTCCTTGCATCACCGGTCGGTCTGGAGACCCGCGAATACTATCCGATGAAGAACTACGGCACCGCCATCGCCCCGTTCTTCACGAACCTGGCATGCTGGGCAGGCGCGTTTGCGGCGCTCACCCTCATACGTAATGACGCCGATTCGGAAGGCATTGACGCGCTCACGCCCAAGCAGGCGTTCCTCGGACGATGGCTGCTACTCATGGTTGTTGCGGTGCTGCAGGGCATCGTCATCGCATCAGGCAACCTCGTCATCGGCATCCAATGCAACGTGCCATGGGCGTACTATCTGGGCACCATCGTATGCTCGATGACCTACGTATCAATCGCCTACAGTCTGGTCATGATGTTCCGGCACATCGGCATGGCATTGAGTGTGATCTTCCTGATACTGCAGGTGCCGGGCGCGGGCGGTATGTACCCAATCGAGATGATGCCCCACTTCTACCGACTGCTGTACCCGATGCTGCCGCTCACGTATGGCGTCGAGGCGCTGCGCGAATCGATCGGGGGCTTCTATGGCACGGACTTCTGGACGCGCATCTGGCAGACCTCCATGTTCGCCGTGGCGTTCCTGCTCGTGGCGATGCTGTGCCGTCCGGCGCTCGCCAATCTCAATGATTTATTCAACCGCGAACTGGCGGATACCGATCTGGTCTACGCGCAGCGATTGGAGATCGTCGGTTCCGAACGCAACATCATGATTACCGTGCGCAAGATGCTCGCCGATCCGACCTGGGGTGCCGACGTACGTCGCCGGGCGAGGAAGTTCGAGCGGCTGTACCCACATCTGGTGCGCATCGGATTCCATCTCATCTGGATAATCCCCGTCGTGTTCCTCATCGTCATGATGGTCGTCGGGCCGAGCATCGGATTCCTCGTGGCCTGGCTGGCGATGGTAGTCGTCGTGGACATCGCGCTGATTATCCTCGAATACATCCACCTCCACCTACCGCGACAGGCACATGACAGCACAATGGGCGCCGAAAGCCTGCTGCGTTCCGTCGTGGACGCTGGACGTGCTGTGATTGCTGGCGGTGTCACGGGAAGCGCCGGCGGAAGCATCGCCCGGCATGCTGCGGGGAACGCCGGTGACGGTGATGATGCCAATGGAATCGGTGCCAGTGGAAAGGATGTTCACTGATGAGGAACGTATGGACCATATTCCGCACCGATATGCGGCACATCCGCAGCAGCGTGATCGCGCTCATCATCGCCATCGGCCTGATCCTCATGCCGTCGTTCTACGCATGGTTCAACATCTACGCCAACTGGGATCCATACAGCAACACCGGCGGCATGAAGGTCGCCGTCGCCAACTCGGACAAGGGCTATCAGGGCGACCTGCTGCCGGCGAAGGTCAACGTGGGCGATCAGGTCGCCAATGCTCTCAGGGCGAACGATAGCCTCGACTGGACGTTCGTGACCGAGGATGAGGCCAAAAGCGGCGTGGAATCAGGCGAATACTACGCGGCAATCGTGATTCCCAAGGACTTCAGCACGGACCTGTTCTCCCTGCTGAGCGAGGGGGCCGCGGATTCCGGGAAAACGGACAAGACCAAGGTGCGGCAGGCTCAGCTCGTCTACTACTCCAACCCCAAGAAGAATCCCATCGGCTCCACCGTCACCGATCAGGGCGCCTCCACCGTACGTCAGCAGATCAGCGACACCCTCACCTCGGCCGTTGCTCAGGCCGCCGCCGGCATGCTTGATTCCGTGTCCGCCTATCTCGACACGGACCAGAGCACACGATCCATCAGTGCATTGAGTGCCAATCTGCGGCAGCAATCAAGCGATCTCGCCGACGCTGCCGATCTCGCTTCGAGCTACGCGGATCTCGCCGATTCCGCGGCATCCCTGCTCGACGCATCCGGCAAGTCGATGGAACGGACGAAGCGGTCGCTGCAATCCTCCACCGTTGACATGGACGGCATCACCGGCAAGCTTGGAGACGCATCCACGTCGATCGACCGCATCAACGAGAACATGACCAACGGACTAGATTCCGCGGCGGACGCCTTCGACGCCGTCGGCGACAACGCCGAGGAGGCGCTGGGCAAACCCGCCGAGGGAGCCGCCAACACCGCGGCGGCCCTGCGCGCGATCTCCACGAACCGCATCAGGCCGATGATCGCAAGCCTGACCCAGTACCGCAACACGTTGGTCTCCATCCGGGAGACGCTGCACACCGAACCGGCCAAGGCTGCAATCGACCGGGCCATCGCTGACGTGGACCGCACCCTCAAACGCCTCAACGACACCGACGCGAAAATCAACGACGCCGCGGACCGGGCCGAAGCCAAGGGACAGTCGATCACCGACGCGGGCAAGGACATCGCCGCACAGGCGCAGGCCAGCGCGCAGTCGATCCGCGATCTGAACAAGTCGTATCAGGACAATGTCGTCGCGACCCTTTCCGGCGTGACCGACTCCGCCGAACGGGCCGGGGCGGACGCCAAGGCATTGGTCGACGATGCCACCACGACGCTCGCCGCCGTGGCCGGTCAGACCGACGGCAGCGGCTCGGCCGGTGCGCTGACTGACATCCGTGAGGTGACGGATAATATCAACACGGCGCATGACACGTTGCTCGAGCAATCGAAGAAGCTTGGCGAGACCGCCGATAAGCTGGACGAGGCCATGGCCTCCGGCGGAGTGGAGGGGGTGCGCAAGCTGCTCTCCCAGCCCACGGACACCATCGCCTTGGCCATGACCACGCCCGTGACGACGAAGCGCATAGCCGTGTACCCGATCGCGAACAACGGCTCCGCGATGACCCCGTTCTACACACTGCTGGCCATCTGGGTAGGTGCGATGTTCCTGGGTATCGTCCTCAAGGCGAACGTATCGGACAAGATCGCCGCGCCCCTGGACCATCCGAAGCCATGGCAACTGTATCTGGGCCGCGGCCTGACCTTCATCGCGTTCTCGCTGGCGCAGACCACCGTGCTGGGGCTCGGTGACCTGCTGTACCTGCGCGCGCAGGCGACGAACCCGTTCCTGTTCATGCTGTGCCTGTGGTGGTCGTCGCTGGTGAGCTCGACGCTCGTCTATACGCTGTCGGCCGTGTTCAGCACCGTCGGCAAGGCGATCTGCGCCGCGCTCATGGTCTCGCAGATCGCCGGCATCGGCGGCACGTTCCCGGTGGAGATGCTCCCGAGCGGGTTCAGGCAGCTGTACCCCTACCTGCCGTTCTCGCATGGCATCACCGCGCTGAGGGAGACCGTCGGCGGATTCTACGGCAACGTCTACTGGGAGCAGATGGGTCGCATGGGCATCTATCTCGTGGTCGCCTTGCTCATCGGCTTCGTGCTCTACACGCCGGTGACCCGCGCCATGGCGAAGACCAACAAGCTGGTCTCCAGCACGATGGCGATGAACTGAGACGGATCGAAAGAAGATCTGCTGAGCAGTCAGCTGATGTGTCGCTTGGGCAATGAAAAAAGCCCTTTTCCTTTGGATGAGGAAAGGGCGATGGCGGAGGATGCGAGACCCTAACTATCATCGGGGCTTAGCTTTACTGCCGCTTGGCGTTGGCGGTAATAGCATGTGTGACGACCGAACCCGCGCCGATCACTGTGCCGTCGTCAATCGTGAGTTGGGTGTTCGCGATGCTGGACGGTGATTGCGTGGCGGTTCGTGACGGAGTGCATTCCTCGTCTGGCATCCGGTGCCTTTGTTCGCGCGCATCCTCCATTGAAATCCGTATTCGCCTTTCGTCGCTCTCTATTGCGTGAAACTGACATAAATGTCATAGTCACTCAGTGAAAAGCGCGAGAGCACGAGTGGCGATTGGGGATTTGACGCTCATATCACGGGACAAATACCTGAACGATCTCATTGTGCGCATGGGCAACGGCATGGTCAAGGTCGTCACCGGCGCGAGGCGCTGTGGCAAGACCTTCCTGCTGTTCGAACTGTTCGAGAAACCCCTGCGCGCACAGGGTGTGGATGATGACCACATCATCGAAATCGCGCTGGATGACCTGATGTATGCACGTTACCGCGACCCGCTCTCGCTATACGATTATGTGAAGTCCCGCATCGTGAATCGCAGCGAACCATACTATGTGCTGCTAGATGAGGTGCAGTACGCGATTTCGGACAAAGAGCTACGGAGCGACGAGCCGCCACAGCTGTACGGGGTGCTCAACGGCCTGCTACGCATGCGTAATGTGGACGTGTATGTGACGGGCGGCAACTCGAAGATGCTGTCCACTGATGTGATGACCCAGTTTCGTGGTCGTGGCGACGAAATCCGCGTATCAGTTGCCGGCGTCGGAGAAGGTCGCGCAGGGGAAAGCGTCGCTGCTCCGCATCGGTGACAGTTTCCAGAAGATTATCCTCGTGCGAGACGTGGTCAAGCCGGTCCGTGATGAGCGCGGCATCCTCACGATGAGCGTATACGATTTCCTGCTCGATCCGGATAGTCTGGCGGCGTGAGCGATGAACGGCATGATGATGGGCGTGGATGGGCTGGGCGCCCAAACTGGCCAACGACACGCCGGCGGCGCACTTGGGTGAGACGGCAAGCGGACGGCATGCGGGTGGGGCGGATAGGGCCCGCGGTTCGAACACGGTTTGGCCTTGAGCCCTTATAACCCCTTGTCGCGGAGCCTGTTTTGCGGCCTATTTTGCAGTTGTGTGTAGTCTGCCGTAGCGTACGGCGGGAATGCTGGTATCGGCATGGTGCGGAATGGCCATTTTTACCGGTTCTGGGGCCTGGGGTGTCTGCGGTGTGCCCGTGTTGCTGCACACAACTGCGAGATAGGCCGCGAGAAGACGAAGAAGACGGGGACTCGCGGTCGAAACGCTTGCGGCCAACCACGCTAATCGGCGGTGCGCCGATAAGGCCCGCGAACAAGGCCCGCGAACAAGGCCCGCGGTTTGTCCCCTAGCCCTTAAGCGGTACTGCTTAGTTCACCGACTATGACGCCATGGAAAACGGGTGTCGCGGAAAAACGGGTCGAGACGGGTCAAAACGGAAGATGGGGCAGATCGGCGGAAATCGGCGGAATGGCTTGAAACCGTTGGGATTCCGCCGTTTTGGCAATGAAAAGGCCCTTTTCCTTTGGATGGGAAAAGGGCGATGGCGGAGGATACGAGATTCACAACTTCACGCCGTGGAACTGGCGATATTGCAATGAAAACGGTTGTGCCGCCTAACTGTCTTACAGCTCAAATTACCGCTCTTCTCGGCGTGTCGCGTGAGAATGGGCGGGACGAATTCGTTGGAGTCCACTTGTGGATGCCCTGTGCCCGCGGTGTCATTGACGCCGTGTGGGTTTGTCGTTGAGTTGGATGTGGTAGTCGTCGATGATGTCCGCCAGCGTGATGGAGCGCATGGCCTCGGCTGTGGCGTGTTCGATCTTCTCGTAGGAGGGGGCGAGCGTGGCGTGGATATTCCGCGCCACGGGGCATGACTGTCCCTTGTATTGGTGGACGCCGATCATCGTGGCCAGTCCATCGGGTTCGACGGCGTTCTGGATGTCTAGCAACGTCACATCCTTGGGGTCTTGGATCAGGTGTGCGCCGACGTTGCCGCGTTGGACATCGATTATGCCGGCTTTTTTGAGCGCGGCGAAGAGCGCTCGAATGCTTGCCGGGTTGCAGCCAGTGCTTTCGGCCAGCAGCGTGCTGGTGACGCGGTCGTCGCTGCCGGCCTCGTTCATGAAGATGAGGCAGTGCACCGCCACTGAGCATTTCATGCTGATATGCATGTGTCCTCCCGTCCTTCGTGCCGTCGTCCCATATGTTCACGCGTTGCGACGCTGCTGTGTTGACGATATCCCGGCGTCACGATATGGTTTAATGTAATTCTAAATATTACATTACTGGGTCGTCGGAAATCCAACACCTGCGGAATCGAAGAAAGGACGCGCCACCATGCGAGCAGCGCAGATCAACCGTTACGAGAAGGACGTCGCCAAGGCCATTGCGGGGGTTGAGGTCAACGAGATCCCCGAACCGTCCATCGGTGACCGCGACATACTGATTCGCGTCAAGGCGGCGGCCGTCAATCCGCTGGAATTGCTGGTCGTCACTGGCGCAGTCAAGCTGATCCAGGATTATCCGATGCCGGTCACGCTTGGCAACGAGGTCGCCGGCGTCGTGGAACGCGTGGGCGATGCGGTGCGCGGATTCCAGCCGGGTGATCGCGTGTATGCCCGCACGCCGATCGACCACCCCGGCGCGCTCGCTGAATTCGTCGCATTGCCCGCCGATGCTGTGGCACCGATGCCCGAGGGCTATGATTTCGACGAGGCCGCGACCATCCCTCTCACCGGTCTGACCGCGTGGCAGGCGTTCACGGAGATCCTAGACGCCAAGCCGGGGCAGAGTGTTCTCATTCCCGGAGGCTCGGGCAGCTTCGGCCGTGTGGCCGTGCCGATCGCCAAGTCGTTGGGGCTGGACGTCACCGTCACCGGTAACGAACGCTCGCGCGATGAGATCCTCGCCCTCGGTGCCGACCGGTATCTCGACTACCGCGCGGAGAACTACTGGCAGGCCGGCGTCAGTGTCGACTACGTGATCGACGCGCTTGGGCCGGCCGAATTCGACCGTGAACTGTCCGTGCTGAAACCCGGTGGCACGCTGCTCAGCTTGCGTGGCGTGCCCAACAAGGCGTTCGCCGAACGCATGCGGATGCCGTTCCTCAAGCGCGCGCTGTTCTCGCTCGCCGGATCGAAGCTCGACAAGAAGGCGCAGGCGCAGGGCAAGCGGTACGAATTCATCTTCGTGCGGGCGGATGGCGAACAGCTGCGTCATGTCACCGACATCGTGAAGGAGCGTGATGTGCGTCCCTCCATCGACCCGCACATGTTCCGTCTTGACGACATTCAAGCGGCGCTCAAGCTTGTCGCTGGCATGGGAGGGCGTGCGTCGGGCAAGGTCGTGGTTCGGTTCTGATCGTCGGGTAATTGACGAACGCGAATGAAAGGGAATGGATCGGCAATGCCTATCGCTATTATCACCGGCGCAAGTTCTGGCCTTGGCCGGGCGTATATTGATGCGATCATCCGTGAGTGCCCGGAAATCCGGGAGATCTGGGTAATCGCTCGCAGCAAAGGCAAACTCGAACGAATCGCCTCTGAATATCAGAGCGTTCGCATCGTGCCGGTTCCGCTCGATCTGACCGATTTGCGCAGCTTTGACGAACTGCGTGACAGGCTTGACGCCGCCAAGCCGTTTATCCGTATGCTTGTCAGCAACGCGGGCATCGGTGCGAGCCGGCCGTTCGCTGATGAGGATCCGCAGCGCCTACTGCAGTTGGTGCAGCTCAACGTCATGGCGACCACGATGGTCACGCGCCTATGCCTGCCGTACATGCAACGCGGGTCCATGATCTTGGAGACCGGCTCCATTCTCGGCGTCTCACCGGTGGGCAATCTGGCGGCATACAGTGCCAGCAAGTCCTATGTGCGCACCTTGTCCGTCGTGCTGCGGCAGGAACTCAAGCCGCACGGCATTCATGTCACCGTGGTGCAGCCAGGATTGATGGATACGCCGATGCTGTCGCGTGGTTCAGAATCGTCCGCCGGCGCGGTCTCGGACGCGGGGCCGGGGAAGCGGACGCCGTTGCCGGTACTGGACCCGCGTGACGTGGCGATTGGTTCAATCCGTGCAGTCAGGCGGAACAAGGCCATCTACCTGCCGCATCCGTTCAACAAGTTGCTCGCGTTTCTGGCCAAGATCCTGCCGATCACGTTTGGCGTATCGGTCGCGAACATGTGACCATACGCTGATTGCCGCGGTTCGACGGCGTCGGTGAAGATGCTCTATGCGGCGTGGTGCCGGTTTGGGTGAGATCTACTGAGTGAGATCTACTGAGCCGTCGGCTGATGCTTCCGGACCTTTTTGAGGAAATTCTTTCGGAAGTTTCCCAGTGGTCCGAAGAAGCGTTCGTCGGTTGCGGTCTGTTCGTGGTTCTCGTACTTGAGCGCGGTCAGTTCGATGGTACAGATGAAATGCCGGGGGATTACCCCCGGCTCTTGGAAGTCTCACATTGCTGCGGACCTGCGTAGGAGATATGGTGTCAGGTCTTTACCGTTGATTGGGTTCGTCTGTGTAGTTGATCATTTCCAGTTCCGGTCCCATGTCTTCGGTTTGTGTGTGGCCGGTTTCGTGGAATCCGATGTGTCGGTAGAATCCTTGCGCGTTCGCGTTGAATGCCATCACCCATAAGACGAGTCGATCGTTGCCGATCGCGTGTTTGCCGGCTTCGACCAGCATCCGTCCGACGCCTTTGCGGTGATGGGTGGTCAGTATATAGAGCGAGGCCAGTTCCGCCGCGTCGGGCCGGTTGATCGGCGGTCGTGGGGTGCGCAGCAGTTCCGCAAATCCGATTATCTGATTGTCGTCCAACGCCACCAATGTCGCTTGATTGCTGTTGTTCGCAGCGTTGCGCGTCAGTCTCAGTGCGAAATCGGGGGTGATCGCGTCCGCGATTTCCTGCGGTACATGGCCTTGATTCAACTCACGCCATGTATGTGACTGGACTTGTGCTTTCTGCCCGAACCACTGCGGTTCAATCGGAGCGATGCGAAGCGTCATGGGTTTCATTGTAGGCCCGGTGTTTGCCTGTTTCGTGGGATTCAGCGTGAGAAATCGGGGGTGTCTGCGTTGAGTCCTCCGTATTTGCGGGACTCAGTGCGATTGTGGGCCGTTTCGTCGTTGAGTCCCGCGACTTGGCCGCCGGCCTCGTGTCTGTCCGTTGGTCATGGATTGGAAATCATTGGAATTTCGCCATTTTGTGGTGGTGTTGGCTGGTCATCGTTGGTCCGATGTTGGTGTGGGTGGGTGTGGTTGCGGGACTCAGAGCCGGAATCGGCTTTTGTTGTGCTGGGTCCCACGCAGTCCCTCGCAGGTGGACGAGACGGACCATAGGAGAGTGCGCAAATCGGCGGAACGGGCTTGGAACCGTCGCGATTCCGCCGCTTCAGCAATGAAAAAGCCCTTTTCCTTTGGGTGGGAAAAGGGCGATGGCGGAGGATGCGAGACCCCAACCTTCATCGGGGCTCGGCCCCACTGCCGCTTAGCGTTCACGAGCTTCACGCCTCCGCCGCACCACCTCCGTTACCACGTCCACAGTATGTCGTGACGGGTTGTGGCGGCATCGGCCGGTGTCCGGGGCGCATGCGCTTCGTCACGTCGGCTGTGTCGTCGCAGCATTGTTTTTCGCTGAATCCTACACTGAATACACTGAATTCAGTTATTCTACACTTAATTCAGTGTAAAATTCAGTGTATCAATAACAATGCGGCGGATTGGAGCGCGCTATGGCGCATGAATACGGCAAAGAAACGTTGTCGCTGGAATTCAAGAGCGATCTGAAGCGATTGCCCGACGACGATCTGCTTGATGCGGTTGTGGCGCTGGCGAACTCGGATGGTGGCACGGTGTACTTGGGCGTCGAGGATGATGGCACTCCGACTGGCCTTGATAAGGTGCATCAGGATGCGGTCGGATTGGCCGCGATGATTGCCAATCGCACGGTTCCACCGGTCTCCGCACGAACTCAAATCGTCGGGACTTCGGAAGTACCGGTGATGCAGATCGATGTGCCGAAATCACGTAGTGTGGTCTCCACCAAATCGGGCAAGGTGCTGCGTCGCCGCATGAAGGTGGACGGTACGCCGGAAAGCGTGCCGATGTATCCGTACGAGATCGCCACACGCTTGTCCGATTTAGGTCGTTTGGATTTCTCGGCGCAACCGGTGCCGGACGCGACCCGTGACGATTTCGATCCTCTCGAGTGTGAACGTTTGCGCCGAATCATCGGTGTCTACCAGTCCAGTGACCGCAATCTGCTGGAGCTCGCCGACGAGGAGTTGGAGAAATCCCTGCAGTTGACGGTGACCGTCGACGGCAAGGTGATGCCGACGTTGACCGGATTGCTGTTGTTGGGCAAGGAGGAATCGTTGAAACGTTTCGTGCCGACCCATCGGGCTTCCTTCCAGGTCATGTCCGGTACGGACATCAAGGTCAATCAGGACTATGGTGGGCCGCTGCTGAGAACCATCGAGCAGATCAACGATATGTTCTCCCCCTGGAACCCGAGCATCGAGATATCCGTCGGCCTGTTCTCTACGATGGTGCCGGAGTTCGACCATAGAGCGTTCCGCGAGGCGCTGGTGAATGCGTTCGGCCATCGCGACTACACCCTGCTTGGGCGTGTGCGTGTGCAATTGGACGATGCCGGATTGACTATCGCCAATCCCGGTGGATTCGTGGAGGGCATCAACATCCACAACCTGCTTACCGCTGAACCTCATGGACGTAATCCTTGTCTGATGGATGCGCTTAAGCGTACCGGACTGGCCGAGCGTACGGGACGTGGTATCGACCGCATCTACGAGGGATCGCTTCACTATGGCCGTCCGTTGCCTGATTACACGGCATCGAATGAGCGGAACGTATCCGTGTATCTGCAACGTAGTGCGCCCGACGTCGAATTCGTGCGAATGCTGGCCGAGGAACAGGAACGCACAGGCAAGACGATGCCAGTCAACGGTTTGCTGATTCTGAACATGCTCAAGAACGAGCGGCGTTGCACCTTCGAAACCATGCACAAGGAGCTCGATATGAGCGAGCAGCGTCTGCGTGCCATGCTCGGCCAGCTTACGGAGTCCGGAATGATTGAGGGTTCCGGCAATGGCTCCCGCCGTGCCTACACCTTGGGTTCCAAGGTGTACAGGCGCACGGGCAAGACCATCGAATACGTGCGTCAGACGGACATCGACCGTGTACGGTGGCCGGAACTCATCATGAAATTGGTTATGGAGCAGGGTGATGCAACGCGGGCGGATGTCATGGAGCTGCTGCATATCGACGCCAATCAGGCGTACTACCAGTTGTCCAAGCTTGTTAAGAGTGGGAGACTGAAAGTCATCGGCCGTGGCAAGGGGACTCGCTATGCAAGCATGTAGCAGTGTCGATTGGCACTGACGTGTCTTGTGATTCTTCACTGTATTGTCCCGAGACGCGTGTCAGCCATGCCCCAAGACATGCGTAAACTATCCGCTCGAACTAGACAGATCGAGATTTCAGCCATAGCACCCTTTTGAAAATGAAAAAGCCGGGGCTACCGGTGTCGCCTGACTCCAGTGAGCGTGACGCGCAGGTCGTAGCTGGAGGTGGTAATCGCCGCTTGTGAACGTACTTGTGGCACAGGGCTCTGGTCGTCAGGGAGCGGCCGCGCCATCCAAGGCGGGTCGGGGCTTGTGATGGTTTTTGGCGGTGGTTTTCACTGTATCTCGCAGTTGTGTGTGTCGCCGGCCGGTGATTGGGGGATGTGAGGAGTTCCTGTCGTGTTGTCGGTGTCGGATAATGGCGGGATTGCAAGTGTTGTGGGTTTCTTGCCCGGAGGTCTTGCGGCCGTGTGCTCGACCGATGGTACACACAACTGCAAGATATGCTCTGCGGCTTGCGGGATATGCCCCGAGGCGGGCATGCTGAATCGAAATGGTGCCGGTCGTTTCGCGGCCGCTACCGTTTTGCCGAGGCTTGAGTGTTCTCGGCATGCGGAGCTGGGGCGGATCGTGTTGCGGGCCGGAGGCAACGGCTTGTTCCTCCCTATGCCTGCCATCCGCCGGCGGGGCTCGACTGAAATAAAAAAGCCCTTTTCCTTTGGATGGGAAAAGGGCGATGGCGGAGGATACGAGATTCGAACTCGTGAGGCTGTTACACCAACACGCTTTCCAAGCGTGCGCCATAGACCACTAGGCGAATCCTCCATGCGAGCGGTATTTGCTGGAAGCAAGCTCCGCAGGCAACTCGAATAAGCTACCACAACTTGCGGATAAGTGCACGTTCGGCGTGGCGTACTGGCGTGTCGGGCGGAGGATACGAGATTCGGACTGATGCGAAGGACCTCCAGGGTGAAATTGCGAAATTGTGAAATGGTGAAATTGGGGCATGACAAGCGTCCGAAATGCGGGATGATGACGAAGCGCTGAGCGTAATAGTCTCAAATAATGAGACGATAGCCATGCGAATCCAAGGCTGAAACCAGAGGAAACAACCGTGCATTACCTCGCTTTGGCGAAAAAACAAGACTGTTCTTCCGAATATTTTTTCTTTATTATGCAGTCGTTGGTTTTGGGCAGGACTTGCAGCGGACCTACAGTTCGGCGGATTCAGACGGATTCAGAAGAATCCTGTGCCGGGCATCGCATACAGCCGGGCCGATCCAGCAGCAATCGTTTTCGGGAGAGGAAGTCGGCATGATTCGTCGCGCCTGCGCGCAATGCGCAGCATCAGTCACCAAGCGACTGTGCGCGTTGGTTGCCATCGTGTTCGCAGTCACGTTGATCGCCACCACCATCGCGCCTGCCGTGCTCGCGCCGCAGCAGGCGTATGCCGTTACCGGCACCAGCTCCTCCAGCTCATCGAGCAGCGTCGACTACGCCACATGGGCCGAGGTCTCCACGGCGATGGACAAGCAGCTCAACGAGGGCCTCAAGACCTACAAGGACGGCAACACCGCAGGCTCCACGTCCGCGTTCATGTCCGCCTACAACCAGATCTACGTGGCCTCCAACTTCACCGCCGTCGTGCACGACACCATCGGCGCGGACAAGCAGCTCGCCCAACAGCAGGCATTCCAGGGCATCCAGAACCTCTCCTACACCGCAGGCAACGAAGACCAGCTCGCCCAGCAGATCGCCTCGCTGACCGCCGACCTCGATGCCACCGCGCAGCAGCTCGACGGCAACGCCCAGCTCGCCAAGCCGAAGGCCTACGCCGAGGCGCTGCAGCAGCAGCTGGCCAAGGAGCGCAAGGAGCTCGACGCCAAGAAAAAGAAGAACCCGGGCAAGGGCAACCGCTCCTGGACCGACGTGGCCAATGAGATGACCCCGATCCTCGACAACGCCTACAAGGCATACGAGCAAGGCGATGGCGCCAAGGGCGCCACCCTCGTCAACAACGCCTACTACCAGTACTACGAGAAGCTCGGCTTCGAGAAGAACGTGATGAACGCCATCAGCGGCAACCGCGTCTCCGAGGTCGAATACCAGTTCAAGATGTGCCGCAAGTCGATGAACACGGGCGCCCCGCTCAAGGACACCAAGAAGCTCATCGACGACCTCAAGGCCATGCTGGTCAAGGACGCCGGCATCCTCGACGGCGGCGCGGCCGACCAGGAAGGCGGCTTCACCAAGTTCATCACCAGCGCGGTCGGCCAGGCCTTCCTCATCCTCATCCGTGAAGGTCTTGAGGCGCTGCTGGTGGTCGCCGCCGTGATCGCCTACCTAGTCAAGTCCGGCAACAAGCGCTTCACCAAGTGGATCTACGTGGGTGTGCTGGTCGGCCTTGCCGGCTCCGGCATCATCGCTGTGATCTTCGGCCTCATGTTCGGCGGCTCCGGCCCCCAGCAGGAGATCATGGAAGGCATCTGCGCCCTGATCGCTATGGGCATGCTGCTGTGGACCAGCAACTGGATGCTCAACAAGAGCTCGGTCGAGGCATGGAACCGATACATTCGCACCAAGACCGAGGCCGCGGTGGCATCCGTGTCCTCCCAGGCCGAATCCGGTGAGAAGGTCGCGTTCGGTACCGTGGTCTCGCTCGCTATGCTGAGCTTCCTCGCTGTGTTCCGCGAGGGTGCCGAAACCGTGATCTTCTATGAATCGATCTATTCGATGAGCCAGGATTCCAAGGGCATGTGGACCGGCGGCATCGCTGCGGCCGTGGTGCTCGTGATCATATTCCTGATCATCCGCTTCACCTCCGTGAAGATTCCGATCGGCCCGTTCTTCCTGATCACCTCGATCCTGATGTCCGTGCTGGTCGTCGTCTTCGCTGGCGGTGGCGTGCACGCGCTGATTGAGGGCGACGCCCTGCCCGCCAATTACCTGCAGGGCGTACCGACGAACGACTGGCTCGGCTTCTACCCGTACGTCGAAACGATTGTGGCGCAGATTATCGCCGCTATCGCCGTCATCGCATTGTTCGTGGTCGGCTTCATCAAGCAGCGCCGCCTCAAGGCCGGCTCCGCGCCAGCCGCGAGCAATACCGAGGCTACTGCGGATACGCGGTGACCGGTGACGGATTGACGGTCGCGCCAACAGTGCCAGTGCCGTCCGCCCCAATCCAATCAAGGCCAATCCAAGCCACCTCAATCCAACCCAATCCAAGCTTTCCCTGAATAATCCATAACTCAACAATCCGTGAATTCCATTCACACCAAGAAAAAGGAAACAAGAGAAATGATGAAGAACAAGAAGATCGCCGCTCTGCTCGGCCTGCTGCTCGCCGGCACGATGACCGTCTCCATGGCGGCCTGCGGCCAGACCAGCAGCGCATCCTCCGACACCAAGTCGGACTCCTCCTCCCAGTCCTCCGACTCCAGCGATACCAGCAGCGACGCCGGCGCCGGCTTCGAGGAAGTCCCGGTCGGCCCGTCCGGCACCGCCGAAGAGCAGGATCAGGAAGCCGGCCCGCTGACCGTGGGTGCCGTCTACTTCCAGCCGATCGATATGGAGCCGGCTTCCATGGGTCTCAAGGCCGCGGACGCCTCCTTCCACCTCGAGGCCGACATCCACGCCAACGAGAAGGGCACCGAACTCGGCTACGGCAAGGGCGACTTCATCCCTGACCTGACCGTGAACTACACCATCATCGACAAGTCCACCGGCAAGGAAGTCGAGGGCGGCACCGCCACCTCCGGCACCTTCATGCAGATGAACGCCTCCGACGGCCCGCACTACGGCGCCAACGTCAAGCTCGACAAGGCCGGCACCTACCAGCTCAAGCTCTCCATCGAGTCCCCGGCCGCCAAGGGCTGGATGCTGCACGTCGACCCGGAGACCGGCGTCAAGGGCCACTTCTGGACCGAGCCGATCGAAGTCACCTTCGACAACTGGGACTACACTCCTCGCCAGTGGTGAGTCTCAAGGACAGTTTCCCTCTGACGAGAGAGCTGTCCGAGTGAAGCGAGGGCTGAGGGAGAAAACGGAGCGGCCGTAAGGTCGCGAGAACCATATGGCGCGAAGCGCGATTCTGTGTTATTGCGGTACCGCGCGGGTTTCTCTCCCCCCAGTCGACTCCGCCGACAGCCCCCTCGTCAGAGGGGGCTTCAGTCCGTTTATGGCACATTAGCCAAACCCCACAAGGAAAGGGCGTTGAATGCTGGAACAATTCGTTGCGGTGATGCCGGGGACATTGGCCCCAGCGTTGCTGGTCATGTGCCTGAGCGTGATGCTCACCGTGGGCGAAGGCCGCGACAAGCCAATCAGTGCATACTGGCGGCTGTGGGGGCTTGGCATCGGCATCGTCGCCGCCATCGTGTTCGCCGCCCTGCGTGCCACGGCCGTCATCAACCAGCGCACGTTCATCAACTATCCGGTGCTCATCGCGGCCGTGATCGTGGATGTGCTCGCGATCGCCGCGGTGCTCGCCGCGCCCCGCATCACTCATGACTGGGCCAAGCATGCGGTCTGGATGCACGTGGCCAACGCGGTGGCCGCTGTGCAGATCGCACTCACTGTCTTCTATGCGCTGCCGGACGTGATTCTGCAGCTCACCATCTGGGTGGAGCCGGGGGAGACGGCCTTCACCTCGGCCATGCTGCTGCGTGCGCTCGGCTTCCTGCTGGGCGTGGCCATGTCCATCGTGGTGGCCGCCATCTTCCGCACCATGCGCACCACCGCAGTACGCTGGGCGTTCACCATCGCCGTCGTCGCCGTGATGGTGATTCTGCTCGTCCAGCACTTCACCGGCCTGATGCAGATACTGCAGGCGCGCGGCTTCCCGATCGGCCACACGGGCTTCGTGGCGCTTGCCTGGTCGATCAACCATAATTCCGCGATGATCATGGCCCAGGCTCTTGTGTTCCTCGTGCCGGCCGTGGCATCGGTGGTCGCCGGCTTCCGCATGAAGACGCACGATGTCCCGGGCGCGAACGAGGCCACATTGCGCCGTCACAAGGCATTCCGCCGTCACGCCATCGCCGCCGCGGCATGGAGCCTGATCGCGGCGATCGGCGTCACCGCCACCCTGACCGTGGGCGTGGCCGCCACCCATCAGACCATCACACTTTCCCCGCCCGAGGCGTACTCGCTCAAGGACGGCGTCGCCACCATCCCGTTCACCCAGGTGGAGGACGGACACCTGCATCGCTTCGAATACAAGGCCAAGGACGGCACCGTGATGCGCTTCATCATCATCCGCAAGAACGGCGGCGCGTACGGCATCGGCCTCGACGCCTGCGAGAACTGCGGTGACGCCGGCTACTACGAGAAGAACGGCAAGATCATCTGCAAGAAGTGCGAGGTGGCTATCAACCTCGCCACCATCGGCTTCAAGGGCGGCTGCAACCCGATCCCATTCCCGTACAAGACCGGCAACGGCAAAATCACCATCCAAACCACCGATCTGGACGCCCTGAGCGTCCACTTCCAGTGAACGTAAGGCAGGAGGCAAATCATGTTCTTTCTGCGAATGATCGCGCGGTCGTTCACTCGGCAGCTGCGCAGGCGTTTGCTCATCGCGCTGACCGTGTGCCTGTCGGCCACCGTTAGCGTTTCGATGCTGGGCGTCGTGTTCGACGTGGGTGACAAGCTCAACGCCGAACTGTCCACCTATGGCTCGAACATCACCGTGCAGCCCAAGTCGGACGCCGTGGTCTCGGACCTGTACAACACGGAGGGCGGCGACGGCGGCACGTCCGGTGGTTCGGCGTCCGCCAGCGACCCGACCTCCTTCCTCAAGGAATCGGACGCAGCCAAGATCAAGACTATTTTCTGGGCGTTCAACATCACGAATTTCGCGCCTGAGCTCAACCAGCATGTCACCGCTATCAACACCAAGCCGGTGACCCAAGGCGACGGCTGGGCGGTGAGCCTTGCCGACTACCCGACCCAGAAGAACACGCCCGTGGTGGGCACGTGGTTCAACAAGAAGCTCACGCTGCCGTCCGGCGAGACCACGGTGGTGGGCGTCGAAGGCATGCGCTCATGGTGGAAGCTTGAGGGACGCTGGCCCAAGGACGACACCAAGGAGGCCGTGATCGGCAAGGATCTGGCCAAGTCGCTTGGCGTCAACGCGGGGCAGAGCCATGAGGACGAGGCCGCCGTGCAGGTCGGCGGCATGGTCACACTCACGCACGGCGACAAGTCCATCGACTTCAAGATTGTCGGTGTCTACGATTCCGGCGATGACGACAACAGCGCCATGTACGTCTCCTCCTCGCAACTGCAGGAATTGGTCGGCCTGCCCGATTCGGTGAACAAGATCGAGGTCAAGGCGCTGACCACGCCGGAGAACGACCTCGCGCGCAAGGCAGCCAAGAACCCGGCCGCGCTCAGCCAGGACGAATGGGAGACGTGGTACTGCACCGCCTATCCGAGCTCCATCGCCTACCAGATCGAGGAGGTGATTCCGGGGGCGGTGGCCAAGCAGGTGCGGCAGGTGGCCGCGCTGCAGGGCAATGTGCTGCAGAAGACGCAGGCTGTGATGATTCTGATGACGGTATTGAGTCTGATTGCGGCGGCCGTGGCCGTGGCGAACCTGATGGTCGCCTCGATTGGCGAACGGTCCTCGGAACTGGCGCTGCTCAAGGCCATCGGCGCTACTGATGGTGCCGTATCCCGCCTGATGATGGCGGAGACGGCGGCGATTTCGCTGCTCGGCGCTCTGGTCGGTGCAGGACTCGGCTCTGCGGTGGCGCAGCTGATAGGCCACGTGGTCTTCGGCTCGGGCATCACGATGCGCCCGATGGTGTTCGTATTGGTGTTCGTGCTGCTCGCGGTGACCGTGCTGCTCGCCTCGGCCTCGTCCATCCGCTCGATTCTGAGCCTGAAGCCTGCGGAGGTGCTCCATGGCCGCTGAGTTGCACTCCGCCTTCGGCGGTGCCGGTTATGTCGGTTGTGCCGGTTGTGCCGGTTGTGTCGCCTCCTGGGTGCGGAAGGACGTTCCGACGTGGTCAGCCGGGGAATGCCGCGATTTCGCGATGTCATCCTCGGCTATGATCGCTTCCTCGCGTGAGACCGTCCTTTCGCTCTTCTTCGGAATCGTCGTCAACGTATGCAAGAAAGGAGACCGCCGATGACCAATACCGGCATGTTCTTCAGAATGCTGTTCAGCGCGGTGTTCCGCCGTCGTTCGCGCGCGGTGATGGCTGTGGTGGCCTCGCTGGTGGGTGCTGCCACACTGTTCTGCCTGGCGATGATCTGCATCGCCGTGCCGCAGCAGATGAACGAGGAGATGCGCGCGTATGGCGCGAACCTCATCGTGACGCCTACCGCCTCCGGCACTGACGGCAAGGCCGGCATCGACTCGGCCATGGTCGCGCATACCACCGAAATGGTGGCTGCGAAAGGCTCCGAAAAGCACGCCACCTATCGCTACGAGAATGTGCGCGTGAACGCAGCCCCTTACGTGATGGCCGGTATCGATGTCGCCGAGGTGAAGAATCTCAACCATCACTGGGTGGTGGACGGATCATGGCCCTCCGCCGGCAAAGTGATGATCGGCCGCGACGTGGCCGACGCGATGGGCTTGGAAATCGGCGGGCGCATCACCATCGGCTATCGTGCCGCCGACAACGCCGGTTCCTCCACTTCGGGTTCCTCTGATGAGGAAGCTGGCGCAGCGAATGCTGCGACTGAGGGAGAGACCGGCAATACCAATGGTTCGCAGAGCTCGTCTGCGAACGCCTCCTCCGACCAGCCCACCCAGGACGGCCGCGTCTCCAGCGACATCATGGACACCTCCGGCACCGAGTTCCGCGTCGCCGGCATCGTGGACACGGGCGGCAGCGAGGACTCCATCATCTACGCCACCAACGATGACGTCGCCAAACTCACCGGCACCACTCGCGGTGTGGACGTCATCGAATACTCGGCCGGCACGGAAGACCTGAACGCCCTCGTAGCCAGCATCAACGACATGACCTCGATGCATGTCAAGGCCCAGCCGGTCACCAAGATCACCTCGTCCGATACGCGTATCATCACGATGCTGCAGACCCTGTTCTGGATCGTCTCGCTGGTGGTGCTGGCGCTGACCTTGGTGGGCGTGGGCACCACCATCAGCTCCATCGTCTCCCAGCGCCGCAATGAGATCGGTCTGCGCAAGGCGCTCGGTGCCAGCTCGTCGGCCATCGGCGCGGAATTCTACGTGGAATCGGCCATGTACGGCCTGATCGGCGGTCTTATCGGCACCGCGATCGGCTTCGGCCTGGCGCAATGGCTATGCGTGGCCGTGTTCCAGCGCTCCATCGGCTTCAACTGGTGGCTTGCCGCCGCATCCGTGGCGCTGTCCGCGCTGGTGGCGGTCGTCGCCTCGATCCCGCCCGTTCACCGCGCCACCCGCATCGACCCGGCCGTGGTGCTGCGCGAAGAATAACCCCCCATGCGCGGGCTCCCTCCTTTCTGCCTCTCTGAAGCGGAGGAGCGGAGGAGCGGCGCCTGCCAGAACGACTAGACTCATTAGCAATCAGGAGAACCATCATGGATATGCTGCTTGAACTCGACCATATCTCGAAGATCTACGGCGACCTGCATGCCGTGGATGACCTCAGTCTCACCGTGCCGCAGGGCGAATGGCTAGCCATCGTCGGCTCGTCCGGTTCCGGCAAGACCACGCTGATGAACATGATCGGCTGCATGGATACGCCGTCCAAAGGCTCGGTGAAGCTCGAAGGCCGCAAGCTGGAGGACCTCAACGCCTCGCAGCTTGCGGACGTGCGCAAGAACATGATCGGTCTGGTGTTCCAGAAGTTCTATCTGGTGCCGCATCTGACCGCCGTGGAGAATGTGATGGTGGCGCAGTACTACCATTCGGTCGTCGATGAGAAGCAGGCCCTTGAGGCGTTGGAGAAGGTGGGATTGAAGGATCGCGCCCATCATCTGCCCGGCCAGCTCTCCGGCGGCGAGCAGCAGCGTGTGTGCGTGGCCCGCGCGCTGATCAACGAGCCGAAGCTCATCCTGGCCGACGAGCCCACCGGCAATCTGGATGAGAAGAACGAGAAGATCGTGCTCGACCTGTTCCGTCAGCTGCACCAGCAGGGCACCACCATCATCGTGGTGACGCACGACGCGCTGGTGGCCAGCTGCGCCGAGCGCGAGATCATGCTCAACCACGGCGTGCTGGTGGGTGAAAAGTGGAATGACGAGAAGGCCCGCGAAGCCTATGAGGCGGCCGGCGGCAAGCCCGCCTCCACCGGTGCGCAGGTCGAAGGCGCGCAGACCGGCGAAACCGCCATCGGATTCGCCGATCCCACCAAAGCCGCCAAAACCGGCGACTCGCTCAGCGAATAGCCTGGCGGATGCCGCCGTTACCCGGCCAGACCAAGCCGCAGCAAGTACATCGGGCGCCTTCTTTTGAGGGGAGCTAGTAGGGGCTGGTGACGAAGCTGATTGAGTGGGGCGGAATCGCGCCGCTTCCCGACCGGTCTCTGGCAGCAAACCAGGTTTCCCTCTCTGAGAGAAGCCGTTATGGGTTCCGCTCATGCGACGATATTTGGTTCCCTCTCCGAGGGGAGCTGTCATGCAGTGACCGAGGTGAGTCTCCGCATGACCTTGAATCAATAGGATTGAAATATGACCGACAAGAACACGTTGAAGAAAACAGCCACATTGGCCGCAGCGGGACTGGTGGTAACCGGTGCGCTGCTCGCCGGTTGCGGCGAATCCAAGGCCACCCCGATGGATGACCAGTATTCCGGCAATTCCGGCGAGACCCAGCAATCCCAGGAGGAGCAGCCGCAGTCAAGTGGGTCGGTTTCCGGCGATTCCGGCGATTCGGCCGACTCGAGCAATGGCTCGTCCTCGGATTCGTCGTCCACCACGTCCGACAAGAAGGACACCGGCAATTACAAGGACGGCGATTACTCCATCAATGGCCAGTACGGGCCGATTGGTGAGGATTCCATCGATGTGCATCTGACCATCAAGGACGGCAACGTCGAGAACGTCGAGATTGTGGGACATCCGTTCACCACAATCTCCAAGAACCATCAGAACGCTTTTGCCAAGGCCATCAATGGTGTGGTGGACGGCAAGCCGCTCAAGGATCTCAAGGTGGACAAGGTGGCAGGAGCCAGCTGGACGTCCGAAGCATTCAACAAGGCGCTTGAGATCGCCCGGCAGGAGGCCTCCATTCAGGAGTAGCCCCATCTCGCGGGGCAAATCCTCGGGTTGGTGGTGATTGTGCCCCGGTGGTATGTGCTCAGT